>NZ_BAAARE010000007.1:0-129576 GCF_039532035.1 Terrabacter carboxydivorans
TGACGAACGAACCGCAGCTCTTGCGCCATGGCTGGAGCACTACAACACTCGACGACGCCACACCGCCCTCGACGGGCTCCCGCCGTCCAGCCTCCTGTCACCAACCTGCTGACCGAGTACACCTAGGGGGCGTCGAGGCGTGCCAGCAGGGCCGCCCGGACCGTGGGCCACTCGTCGACGAGGATCGAGTGCACGGCCGTGTCGCGCCAGCTGCCGTCGGCCCGACGCACGTCGCGCCGCGTGACCCCCTCGAAGGTCGCGCCCAGCTTGAGGATCGCCGCGCGCGACCGGGCGTTGACGACGTCGGTCTGGATCTTCACCCGGCCGAAGCCGCACGTCTCGAACGCGTGGGCGAGCAGCAGGAACTTGGCCTCCGGGTTGACCTGCGTGCCCCACCAGCGCGAGCCGTACATCGTCCACCCCAGGTGCACGTGCTGCCGCACGGTGTCGACGTCGCCGAGCGAGCTCGACCCGACGACCGTCCCCGCGGGCCCGAGGTCGCCGTCGGCGACGAGCCTGATCGTGTATGCCGTCCGGCCCGTCCCGTCGGGAGCGCGGGCCGCGACCGCCGCCTCGACGAGCGCCTCGGTGTCAGCCACGGTCCGGTGGGGTCGCATCATGAGGAACCCCTGCTCGTAGCAGCGCTCGTCGGCGTAGACGTCGAAGAGTCCGGCGGCGTCGGCGGCCGTCGTCACGTCGAGCCGGACGAAGCGGCCGACGAGCGGCGCGCCGGTCGGGGGGACACAGGCCTCGGGGAGCATGAAGTGACAGTAGACTTGATGGTTCCCGCGCCGCCCGAGGCGTCCCTCAGAGTCCTTGGATGTCAGTGAGCACTTCGAACGCATCGTCACAGCGGAGCAGCGCGCCCGGTTCCCGCGGCGTCTCGCCGGTGTCGACCAAGAGCATCCCCGACGAGCTGGCCCGCGAGATCGCCGTCGAGCAGGCGCACGTCGACCGTGTCCACGA
The DNA here is from genome assembly GCF_039532035.1 of Terrabacter carboxydivorans. NCBI lineage: Bacteria > Bacillati > Actinomycetota > Actinomycetes > Micrococcales > Intrasporangiaceae > Terrabacter > Terrabacter carboxydivorans. Next base: position 967 of record NZ_BAAARE010000007.1, read on the forward strand.
GGAGCTGGAGAAGGCCGGTGTGCGCGCCGACAGCGTGCAGGCCGAGGGCCTGGCCCGGAGCCAGTTCGGCCGTCAGGTCGAGGTCGGCGACGCCGAGGGCGCGGCCCTCTTCGAGCGCGACGCCCTGATGTTCCACGCCGCCAAGCGGCGCACCGCCCTCGACACGCAGTACGAAGGCCTCGTCTTCGGCCGCCTCGACATCGACCACGCGATGCTGCGGGCCGAGTCCGCGAGCGGCAACGGGCACCGGCCGGCCGACGGGTCGTCCGGCGGCGACCGCGAGGTCCGCTACATCGGGCGGCTCGGCGTCCGCGACGACGACTACGAGCCGCTCGTCATCGACTGGCGCGCGCCGGCCGCCTCCGCGTTCTACCGCGCGACGCCGACGCAGCCCATGGGCGTCCTGCGCCGCCGGGTCCTGCGCAGCCGCGGCACCACCGTCATCGGCATCGAGGACGACCTCATGGTGCCCGAGGCCCCCGACGACCTCGTCGTCGTCGGCGACGGCGCCCTCATGGCGGCCCTGACCCGCAGCCGCGGCGGACGCATGCGCGACATCGTCGCCACGATCCAGGCCCACCAGGACGAGGCGATCCGGGCCAGCGCCCGCGGCATCACCGAGATCACGGGCGGACCCGGCACGGGCAAGACCGTCGTCGCCCTGCACCGCGCCGCCTACCTGCTCTACTCCGACCGGCGTCGCTTCGAGTCGGGCGGCATCCTCGTCGTCGGCCCCTCGGGTGCCTACACGGCATACATCGAGCGGGTGCTGCCCTCGCTCGGCGAGGAGAGCGTCATCCTGCGAGCCCTCGGCGACGTCCTCGACGTCGTGCACACCGAGCGGCTCGACCCTCCCGCCGTCGCCCGCACCAAGGGCTCGACGCGCATCCGCACGCTGCTCGGCGCCGCAGCCCGAGGCCGGGTGCCCGGCACCCCGACCGAGTTCCGCGCCATGGTGGCCGGTCGCCCGGTCCGCCTCGAGGCCCGCGACCTCGACCGGGTGCGCTCCCAGGTGCTGCGCCAGCACCAGCGCAACACGGCCACGTCGGCCGCGCAGGACGCCCTCGGCGAGGTCGCCTGGAGCTCGCTCGGGATCACCGGTGACCGCGAGGCCAAGGAGGAGTTCCTCGACAAGTGGGAGGACCACCTCGACGTCGAGGCCTTCATGCAGGTCTGGTGGCCCCAGGTCGACCCGCGCGAGGTGCTGCTCTGGCTCGGCGACCCCGACCTCGTGCGCCGCCACTCCCGCGGCACCCTGCGTGACGACGAGGTCGAGCCCCTCGCGGCCTCGTTCCGGCTCGCCGTCGAGACGGGCACCTGGTCCGTGGCCGACGTCGCGCTCATCGACGACATCTCGGCTCGGGTCGGACCCGTGCAGGAGGCACCCAAGGAGGAGCGCGGCTTCTACGAGATCGAGGAGCTCGAGGACCTCAGCCAGTACGGCGTCACCGAGGTGCAGCCCGTCGTCAGCGCCGCCCGCGACACCGGCGCCCCGATCGTGCTCACCGACCCGCGGGAGAAGCTGCTCGCCGGTCGCATCGGCAAGCCCGACGAGTACGCCCACGTCCTCGTCGACGAGGCCCAGGACCTCTCCCCCATGCAGTGGCGCATGATCGGCCGCCGCGGGAGGTATGCGTCGTGGACCGTCGTCGGTGACGCGGCCCAGGCGTCGTGGCCCGATGCCGCCGAGGCGACGGCCGCTCGCGAGGAGGCCTTCGGCTCCCAGGCGCGCCAGCAGTTCCACATGGACACCAACTACCGCAACGCCCGCGAGATCTTCGACTACGCCGCCGAGGTCGTGCGCCGCCAGGTGCCCGACGCCGACATCCCGCAGGCGGTGCGCGAGACGGGCATCGAGCCGGTCGAAGGACCGCTCGGGCGCGACGTGCTCGCCTCGGTCCACGAGGCGGTCGAGTCGCTGCTCTCGCAGGTCGAGGGAGCCATCGCCGTCATCACCCCGTCGACCCACGCGGACCGGCTCTCCCCCGTCGCCGAGCTCGGCGACGGGCGTGTCCAGGTCATCGACCCGATGTCGACGAAGGGCCTCGAGTACGACGCGACCGTCGTCGTGGACCCCGAAGAGATCACCCGCGAGTCGCCCGGTGGCGTGCGCGTGCTCTACGTCGCCCTGACGCGCGCGGCGCACCGCATGACCGTCCTGTCCTGAGCCGCACGGTTCGCGCTCCTCGTCCTGCACCCGCACGACGAGGAGCGCGAGTTCGTCTGGTAGGCCTGATTTCGGCAAGGTAAAGACTTGTTCAAGGATTAACCGAATCATCGACTCGCCCCCGATGCGGGGGGATGATTGCCTCAACGTCAAGGAGCGCGACACCACCCTCCCCGCCGTCTCCTCCCCCCTGAGACCCTTGGCGTCCGCGAGGTCCCGCCCCCCAATGTGGAGCTCGCTCCGGGCGAGGGACGAGATGCAACCCCCCTGCATCTCGCCCCTCGCCCGTCCCATGTCCGGGCCGTGTCCGAGGGCTGCCCGGGCTCCGTGTCCGAGCCGCGTGTCCGGTCGGCGTGTCCGGGCTGCGTGTCCGGGCTGCGTGTCCGGGCTGCGTGTCGGCACCACGGGTCGATCCCCGCGCCGAGCGGCGCGAGCGGCGCAGGCCTCAGGGCTGGTCGAGATCGTTCCGGTGGGCGCCGATACCGATCTTGCTGGGAGAAGTCGGTGTGCAACCTTGGACGATTCTTAAAATGTTGTTCAAGCGACGGCCAACATTCTCGGCAACCGCTGGCGCGCAGGCACCCGACCCACCAAGGTGACGACAGGTCGTCCGACCGCCCTCGGGGGCACCTCGGTAGCCAGGAGAACGCCTTGAAGAAGAGATTCGTCACGACGACGGTCGCCACCGCCGCGATCGCCGCCACCGCGCTTGCAACCATCGCCACGAGCGGCGCGCAGGCAGCCCCGTCCACCTCGGGAGCCGGAAGCGACCGTGCCACCGCAGCCGTCGCAGCCGCACGCGCCCATGGCTCATCCTTCGGGCTCGACGGTGACCAGGGCCTCTCGAGCCGCAGCGTCGCCACCGACAAGGACGGCACGACCCACGTCCGGTTCGACCGCACGTTCAAGGGCCTGCCCGTCGTCGGCGGTGACCTCGTCGTGCACACCGACGCCGCCGGTGGCTGGAAGGGCGTCAACGCCGCGTCCAACTCGGTTCGTGTCGGTTCGACGACCCCCACCGTTGCCGCTGCGACCGCAGCTGCGACCGCAGCCCGCGCCGTCGACTACACCGTGAGCACCAGCAAGCCCACCCTCGCGGTCTACGCGATGAGCACCCCGGCCCGCCTCGTCTGGAAGACCCAGGTCGACGGCGTCGGAGCCCACGGCGAACCCGCCGGCACGGCCGTCTTCGTCGACGCCCGCTCCGGTGCGGTCGTCGACCAGTGGGCCACGGAGATCAACGACGCCGGCACGGGCAACAGCCTGTACCTCGGTACCGTGACGGTCCAGACGACGGCCTCAGCGGGCCAGTGGCAGATGATCGACGCGACCCGCGGCAACGCCCGCACCGAGGACGGCAACAACGGCTCGACGTCCTCCACGACCGGCACGCTCTTCACCGACGCCGACAACGTCTGGGGCAGCGGGACCACGAGCAACCGCCAGTCGGCCGCCGTCGACGCGGACTTCGGCGTGGGCGCGACGTGGGACTTCTACAAGAACACCTTCGGACGCAATGGCATCAAGAACGACGGCAAGGGCGCCCGCAGCCTCGTCCACGTCGGCACCAACTGGGTCAACGCCTCGTGGAGCGACACGTGCTTCTGCATGCGCTACGGCGACGGTGACGGCGTCAGCTACGGCCCGCTCGTCTCGCTCGACGTGGCCGGGCACGAGATGACCCACGGCGTCACGTCGGCCACGGCCGGCCTCGCCTACCGCCGCGAGTCCGGTGGCCTCAACGAGTCCACGTCCGACGTCATGGGCACCATGGTCGAGTTCACGGCCAACACGGCCGGCGACCCGGGTGACTACCTCATCGGCGAGCGCTTCTCGCTGAAGACGCCGCAGAAGCCGCTGCGCTGGATGGACAAGCCGAGCACCGACGGCGCGTCCGCCGACTGCTGGAGCAAGACCGTCGGCAGCCTCGACGTGCACTACTCCTCGGGCGTCGGCAACCACGCCTTCTACCTGCTGTCCGAGGGCAGCGGGGCCAAGTCGCTCAACGGCTACTCCTACAACAGCCCGACGTGCAACGGCTCCACGGTCGCCGGCATCGGCCACGACGCGGCCGCCGCGATCTGGTACCGCGCCCTGACGACGTACTGGACCTCGTCGACGAACTACGCGGGTGCTCGCGCCGGCATGCTCTCGGCCGCCAAGGACCTCTACGGCGCGACGAGCACGCAGTACGCCGCGACCGCGGCCGCCTGGTCCGCCGTCAACGTCAACTGACCCCGAGCCTCGTCCAACGAGAGAGCCCACCCGACCAGGCGGTCGGGTGGGCTCTCTCGTTCGCTAGGCGGCCCGACGGACTCGGCCGGGCGGAGGGCTCAGTGGCCGACGAGGGTGCGCACGCGGTCGGCGCCGACGGCGAGGAGCAGGGTGGGCAGACGCGGCCCCGTGTCCTTGCCGACGAGCAGGCGGTAGACGAGCACGAAGAAGGCGCGCTGGGCCGCCGAGAGCTCGGGGTCCTTGACCTTGGCCTCGGGGTCGATGCCGCGCTGCACCTTGGGCACGCCGTAGACCAGGTGGGTCAGCCCGTCGAGCGACCAGTGCCGCTCGAGCCCGTCGGCGAGCAGGCGCAGAGCCTCGCGCTGCTCGTCGTCGAGGCTCGCGAGCAGCTGCGCGTCGGGCTCGGCGCGCACCACGGTGCGGTCCTCGGCCGGCACGTAGCCGAGCATCCAGCGCTCGGCGCAGTCCAGGCGCGGGCGCAGGTCGTCGGTCGAGGCGACGGGGTTGTCGGGCTCGAGCTCGCTGAGGATGCGGACGGCCTGCTCCTCGTCGCCCTGCGTCACGTCGATGACCGACGCGATGGTGCGGAACGGCATCGGGCGCGGAGTGGTCGGCAGCGGACCGGCCGCCGTCGACGTGGCGCGCAGGTGCGCGGCGAGGTCGCCGGCCTGGGCCGAACCGTCGGCAACCTTGCGGCCCAGCGCATCCCACTCGTCGTAGAGACGCTGCAGCTCGGGGCCGAAGGCGACGTCGAAGCTCTGGTTGGGCCGGCGGCGGGCATAGAGCCAGCGCAGCACCGGCGCCTCCATGACCTCGAGCGCGTCGGTCGGGATCGGCACGCCACCCTTGCTCGAGCTCATCTTGGCCATGCCGGCGATGCCGACGAAGGCGTACATCGGGCCGACCGGGCGCTCCCAGCCGAAGATCGGGGCGAGGTCCTTGCCGACGACGAAGCTGCTCCCGGGGCTCTGGTGGTCGACGCCGGACGGCTCGAACATGACGTGCTCGTGGCCCCAGCGCATCGGCCAGTCCACCTTCCACACGAGCTTGCCGTTGGTGAAGGTGTCGAGGTCGACGGTCTCGTGGTGGCCGCACTTCGTGCAGTCGTAGGTCAGCTCGTGGCTGTCGTCGTCGTAGGCCGTGACGGTCGTGAAGTCGGTGCCGCACGAGGAGCAGAACGGCTTGAACGGGTAGTAGCCGGCCTTGCCCTCGCTGCCGTCGTCCTCGCTCGCCGCGCCCGAGCCGCGCTCGGCCTCGGTGGCCGCGGCGGCCTGCTCCTCGGTGAGCTTCGGCGCCTTCTGCTGCTGCTGGCCGCCCTTGCCCTTGCCGCTCGACTTCTGGCGCGCGGCCTCGACGGCCTCGAGCGTGCGGTACTGGTCGAGCACCTTGTCGATGGCGGTGCGCTCACGCATCGCGAGCAGCACCTGGTCGCGGTAGACGCCGGCGCGGTACTGCTCGGTCTGGCTGATCTGGTGCACCTCGATGCCGGTGGCCTCCATCGCCTCGATGAGCGGCGCCTTGAAGTGGTCGGCCCAGCTCGCGTGTGGCGAGCCGGCGGGCGGCGGCACCGCGGTCAGCGGCATACCGATGTACTGCTCCCACGAGTCGTCCACTCCCGCAAGGTTCTTCGGCACGCGACGGAAGCGGTCGAAGTCGTCCCAGCTGAGGATGTGCTCGCAGTCGATGCCGCGGCGCTTGATCTCGTCGGCGACCAGGTGCGGCGTGATGAGCTCGCGGAAGTTGCCCAGGTGGATCGGGCCCGAGGGGCTGATGCCCGACGCGCAGACGATCGTCTCGCCGGGATTGCGCTGCTGCGCCTCGGCGATCACGTCGTCAGCCAGACGCGTGACCCAGTCGAGCGGGGTGACCTCTTCAGTCATGGGTTTCCTTCAGTTCCAGACGCTTTCGTATGCCGTGTGCTCGGTTGACGCGTGGACGCGTCAGCCCGCGACGGCCGGCTTGAGCGGGAAGCGCTCGATGATCTCGTCACGGCCCGGGCCGACGCCGATCGCGGAGACGCGCGCACCGATGAGCTCCTCGACGCGCAGGACGTAGGCCTGGGCGTTGGCCGGCAGCTCCTCGAAGGTGCGGCAGGCGGTGATGTCCTCCCACCAGCCGTCGAGCTCCTCGTAGATCGGGGTCGCGTGGTGGAAGTCGGTCTGGTTGACCGGCATCTCGTCGTGGCGCACGCCGCCCACGTCGTAGGCGACGCAGACCGGCACCTTGTCGAGGCCGGTGAGGACGTCGAGCTTGGTGATGACGAAGTCGGTGACGCCGTTGATGCGCGTGGCGTAGCGGCCGACGACCGTGTCCATCCAGCCGCACCGGCGCGGACGGCCGGTGGTCGTGCCGTACTCGGCGCCCGTCTTGCGGAGGAACTCGCCCTTGTCGTCGTGCAGCTCGGTCGGGAACGGGCCCTCGCCGACACGGGTCGTGTAGGCCTTGAGGATCGCGATGACCGAGTCGATGCGGGTGGGCGGCACACCCGAGCCGGTGCAGGCGCCGGCGGAGACGGCATTGCTCGACGTGACGTAGGGGTAGGTGCCGTGGTCGACGTCGAGCAGGGTCGCCTGCCCGGCCTCGAAGAGCACCGTCTCGCCCCGGTCGAGCGCCTGGCTCAGCACGAGGCTCGTGTCAGCGACCATGGGAGCGAGGCGGGCGGCATACGCCAGCAGCTCCTCCACGACCTCGTCGACCTCGGCGCCGCGGGTGTTGTAGATCTTGGCGAGCAGCTGGTTCTTCAGCTCGAGTGCGGCCTCGACCTTCTGGCGCAGGATGCCCTCGTCGTAGAGGTCCTGGATGCGGATGCCGACGCGGTTCATCTTGTCGGCGTAGGTCGGGCCGATGCCGCGGCCGGTCGTGCCGATGCGGCGCTTGCCGAGGAAGCGCTCGGTCACCTTGTCGATGGTGCGGTTGTAGCTCGGGATGACGTGCGCGTTGGCGCTGACGAGCAGCTTGCCCGTGTCGACGCCGCGGGCCTCGAGGCCGTCGAGCTCCTCGAAGAGCACCGACAGGTCGATGACGACGCCGTTGCCGATGACCGGCACGCAGTTGGGGCTGAGGATGCCGGAGGGCAGCAGGTGCAGCGCGTACTTCTCGCGCTTGCCGTCCTTCTCGATGACGACGGTGTGGCCGGCGTTGTTGCCGCCGTTGAACTTGACGACGTAGTCGACGCTGCTGCCGAGCAGGTCGGTCGCCTTGCCCTTGCCCTCGTCGCCCCACTGCGCTCCGACGAGCACGATTGCCGGCATCGGTCTGCCTTCCGGTTGTGGTCAAAGCCAACCGCAAGGTTATCGGTTCGAGACCGGTGCCCCGGACGCCGCCCGCCGGCGAGGTCCTGGAGCGGGAGCTGTTCTCGGCACGTCGGCTGCTGTTCGGTCCGGCGACATGTCGCGGGACCGAACACAGATCAACCGGCGTGCCTCCGCGCGAGGCGCGACGCGGCGGCGCGCCGCACGGCCGTCTCGACGAGCCTCCGAACCCGCTCGGGATGCTGCAGGTCGGCCCAGGTCACGCGCACGACCTCCCACCCCAGCGAGCGGATCCGGTCCTCGCGCCGCTTCTCGTCCCACAGGTCCTGGGCCGAGGCGTACTTGGAGCGTCCATCGAACTCCACGAGGACCCGCGTGCCCACGATGCCGAGGTCGGCACGGTAGCCCAGGCCACCGGGGGTGAAGGCCTCGGTGCCCGGGACGGCGAACTGCGGGACCGTCCGGTACCCAAGGTGGTGCAGCACCCACGAGGTGAGGGTCTCTCCCGGACTCTCGTGGCGTGCGTCGCAGCGCGGCAGGGCAGCGCGGACGCGCTCGATGCCGGGGCGCCGACCGATCACCTCCACCGCGAGACCGAGGTCGGCGGGCGTCACACGACCGGCCCGCAGTGCGGCATCCGCCGGAACGAGGAAGGCGCACGGGTCAGTGAGGCCGGCGAGGGCAACGGCGACAGCGGGATGCACCATGCGCCCGGTCACCGGCAGGCGCGGCGCCTGCGCGTGGTCGAGGGCCGGCCGCACGACCAGGTCCGGCTTGCGGTGAGCCTTGGCTCGGCGAGCGGCGGTCGGGCGGGTGCGCAGCAGGTGCGCGACCGTCCAGTCGGGCTCGTAGGTGGGCAGGTCGAGGAGCAGCAGCGCGGAGGCGTCGCTCGCGACCGCGCGCTCGGCATACTGCTGGAGGAGGGCGGCGAGCCGCAGACGGTGCCGGTCCCGGTCGTCAACCGGCACCCGGGTGGCGAACCAGCCGTGGTGGAGGTGGTGGACCCGGCTCTCCCGCGACAGCCGGCGGAGCTCGGGACGGTCGATGCCGACGGCGAGCGCCCGCGCGGGGGAGAAGACGTCGTCCTGGGCGATGAGCGAGAGCTGCATGGACCGACGGTCGCCGCCGACGGCGGCAGCCGCCAGCAGCCGGCGGATGGTTGTGGACAGCGGCCGAAGGACGACGCGGGGTGGGGACGACGGTTCGGTCCGCCGATATGGCTCCGAGTCCCCGACAGGTCATGGGACCGAAACAGAGTCGCGGGTGCCGACACGCCTGGGCGGACCGGGTGGACGCGGGGCCGGCGGGGTCAGTGGGTGGTGAGCCAGTCCTCGAGGTACTCGGCCACGCCGTCCTCGCGGTGGTGGCCGGTCACGACGTGCGCGGCGTCGAGCGCCGGCTCGACCGCGTTGGACACGGCCACGGCCGTGCCGGCCACCTCGAACGCCGAGACGTCGTTGTGGTTGTCGCCGAAGAAGACCGTGTCAGCGACGTCGATGCCGAGCTCGTCGGCGAGGGCCCGCAGGCCGTCGCCCTTGGAGCACGCCGCGTTGGCGATCTCGAGGTAGGTGTCCTTGGACCGGTAGCTCACGAGCCCCGCCCGGCCGGCGAGTGCCGCCTCGAGCTCGTCGACGAGCGCCGGGTCGCCCATCGCCATGACCTTGTGCGGCGGCCGCGTGTCGACGCGCCCGCTCGCGACGTAGTCGTGCGCGGACGCCTCGCTCGGGTCGACGGCGGTGATCGTCGCCTCGCGCTCGGTCCACTCGTCGGGGCCCCAGGCGTACCAGTCGTCACCGGCGAAGAAGCTCGCGTGCAGGCCGAGACGCGAGCACACGGCATACGCCTCCCGGGCATCGCCCGGCGTGATGGGCACGTCGGTCACGACGGTGCGGTCGGCGCGCAGGACGAGCCCGCCGTTGTACGCGATGAGCGGGGTCGGCTCGACGCCGCACAGCCGCTCGAGTCCCTCCAGGGAGGCCGGCATGCGCGAGCTGCAGAGCACGAACGTGTGCCCCGCCGACCGCACCGCCCGGATGGCGGCGACGGTGCGGTCGGAGAGGGTGCGTCGGTGGTCGAGCAGGGTGCCGTCGACGTCGGAGCAGAAGAGCGTCATGCGGTCGTGCGGGCACTCAGAGACCGAGCTCGCGGGCGCCCTCGGCCGAGCTGTCGCGGAGGAACTGCGTGCAGCGGGCCTCCTCGTCGCTCTCGCCGATGGCGCGGGCCGCGCGGGCCAGCGCCGCGAGCGCCCGGAGGAACCCGCGGTTGGGCTCGTGCGACCACGGCACCGGGCCCTGCCCGCGCCAGCCGGACTTGCGCAGGCTGTCGAGCGCGCGGTGGTAGCCCGTACGGGCGTACGCGTAGGCCTCGACGTCGCGGTCACCGTCGGCGAGCGCGTCCTCGGCGAGGACCGCCCACGCGAGCGAGCTCGCGGGGTAGGCGGCCGCCACCTGGACCGGGTCGACGCCGGCGTCGAGCTTCTCGGCGGCCGGGTCGACGGCGAGGCGCGTCTCGGGGATGCCGAGCAGGTTGTCGCTCACTGGTGCGTGCCCGCCGAGCGCAGCGCGGTGCAGGCCTCGACGACGCGCACGGCCATGGCCTCCTCGGCCGCCTTGCCCCACGCGCGCGGGTCGTACTGCTTCTTGTTGCCGACCTCGCCGTCGATCTTGAGCACGCCGGCGTAGCCGGAGATCATCCAGTCGGCGATCTTGCGGGTGAAGGCGTACTGCGTGTCGGTGTCGACGTTCATCTTGATGACGCCGTTGTCGACGGCCGCCGAGATCTCCTCGGGCAGCGAGCCGGAGCCGCCGTGGAAGACGAGGTCGAACGGGCGCGCGTCGTCCGTCAGGCCGAGCTCCTGGGCGGCGGCCTGCTGGGCCTGCAGGAGGATCTCCGGGCGCAGCTTGACGTTGCCCGGCTTGTAGACGCCGTGGACGTTGCCGAAGGTCAGGGCCGTCAGGTAGCGGCCGTTCTCGCCGGCGCCGAGCGCCTTGATCGTGGCGATGGCATCCTCCGGGGTGGAGTAGAGCTTCTCGTCGATGGCGCCCTCGACGCCGTCCTCCTCGCCGCCGACGACGCCGACCTCGATCTCGAGGATGACATTGGCGGCCTTGGCGAGGGCGAGCAGCTCCTGCGCGATCGACAGGTTCTCGTCGAGCGGCACGGCCGAGCCGTCCCACATGTGCGACTGGAACCACGGCGTGCCGCCGGCCTGGACGCGCTCGGTCGACGCCGCGAGGAGCGGGCGCACGAAGGAGTCGAGCTTGTCCTTGGGGCAGTGGTCGGTGTGCAGCGCGATGTTGACGGGGTAGTTCTTGGCCACCTCGTGCGCGTAGGCCGCGAAGGCGAGCGAGCCGCTCACCATGTTCTTGATGCTCGGGCCGGAGAGGTAGTCCGCGCCGCCGGTCGAGACCTGGATGATGCCGTCGGAGCCGGCGTCGGCGAAGCCCTTGAGCGCGGCGTTCAGCGTCTGCGAGCTCGAGACGTTGATGGCGGGGTACGCGAAGGAGCCGGCCTTCGCGCGGTCGAGCATGTCGGCATACACCTCGGGGGTGGCGATGGGCATTGCTACTCCTGCAGTCTCGTGTGCGGCTTTCAAGGTCCGTCGGAAATCCTGCCACGTATGCCGTCCGGTGCCCACGGGTGCCCACCCATCGGTGAGCGCCCGCTCAGAGCAGGCGCGCGACGAGCACGGCGAGCGCCCGCTGCTGCTCCCCCGGCTCCCAACCGCTCCCGTCCAGCGCGGCCCACACGAGGTGGGTGCCGCGGCGCAGCAGGACGACCTCGGCCGATCCCGCGCCGTACTCCGAGCGCACCGTCCCGACGAGGGCGCCGACGCCGGCCACCGTGCTCGGCGTGGCCCTCGCGCAGGCCCTGAACGCGACGTCGAGGTAGTCGACGAGTCCGCCGGGGTCGCCCGCCGCAAGGTCGACCAGGGTGAAGGTGACGACCTTCGTCCCGGCGGAGCTCTCGGGCGGGGCCTGGTTGCCGGCCTGCTTCGGCATGGTCAGGAGGTAGCCACCGACGAGGCGGCGCGCCCCGCTCGCCGGGACGAACGCGTCCGGGAGCAGGTCGGTCCACGGCACGAGGCCGTCGCAGTGCGGTCCGGACGGCAGCTGACCGGGGCAGCGGGTCCGGTCCGCCGCGTCGGGACCGGGCACGGTCTCCTTCGGGTCCGACGTCGCGCTCGTCTCGGCGCCGGGGAAGACGGCGTCGAGGGGCACTCGGCCCTTGCCCGTGACTGGGCGGGTCGTCGTGCAGCGCGGCGTGTCGACTGGGGTCATCACCGGCTGGGGCTGGACGGCCGTCCCGTCCGAACCCGCCGGTGGGAGGGGCAGCGGGCCCTGCGCCGGGCCTCCGGTCGAGCCGCCGGCCGAGCCCTGACCTGATCCGGGGATCGGTGACGCGGATGCCGTCCCTGCACTCAGGGCGTCACTGGCCGCCGACGTGCACGCGCCGAGCACCGAGGCCGCCACCACCGCCATGACCGCCGGGGCGAGGGCCGCCACGAGGACGCGCGCCCGCGTCGGTCGCTTCGACCGAGGCCCCACGGTCCGCTGCGTCGCCGTCCTCACCCCTGGAGTCTGACAGGGGCTCAGGCCGCGGGGTCGAACACGTAGGGCGTCGTCGTCGCGACCCGGTGCAGGCCCAGGCGACGCAGGATCGGCTCGGAGTCGGGCGAGGCGTCGACGCGGACGTAGTCCTTGCCGCGCTCGAGGCCGAGGCGGGCCCGGTGGAGCAGGGTCGCGCGGTAGAGGCCGCGGCCGCGCCACTCGGGCAGGGTCGATCCGCCCCAGAGCCCGGTGAAGCCGCTGTCGTCGTACTCGGCACGGGCCGCGCACAGCACCGACCCCTCGCGGGACTCCTCGACGACGACGACGTCCATCGCGCCCGGCTCGGCCTGCCAGCGCGGCAGCAGCGAGTCGAGGACCCACGGCTGGGGCTCGGCCCAGACGGTCTCGAGGAGGGTGGCCATCCGCGCGAAGTCGGCCTCGGAGTCGGCGGCGCGCACGACGACACCCTCCGGGAGGGCGATCTCCTGGGCGGCGAGCGGTGCGGCCTCGCCGAGGATCAGTGCCTCGTCGTCCTCCTTGACGAACCCGGCCCGCACGAGGCGCTCACCGAGGTCGGCGGGCTCGTCGTAGTCGTAGGTCTTCCACTCGACGCGGAGGCCGAGACCGGCGAAGAAGTCTCGCTGTCGCGCGATGACGGCGTCCCACTCGTCCGGGTCGGGACCCAGGCCGTCCGGGCTCTCGACCATGTTCCAGTGGCCACCGTCGATCTCGTACTCGCGCCGGACGAGCCCGTCGACCTCGATGGGTCGCTGCGGCGTGCCCACCCGGATCGGTGCCCGGGTCTCGTCGTGGAAGACGCGCAGCAGCTCGGCCGGGCCGAGCGGGGCGTAACCATCGTGCTGGAACGAAGAAGGGTTCACAGGCGACAGCCAAGCATGGTCGAATCCGTCACGTCATGCCTGTTTCCCCGCTCTCGCCCCGCGCCGCTGCCGCCCTCGCCGACGCGCGCCCCGTGCCGTTCTGGACCGACCGTCCCGAGCGGCCCGAGCCGCGCGCGCCCTTGACCGGCGCCGCTCCCCGGACCGATCTGCTCGTGGTGGGCGGTGGGTTCACCGGCCTGTGGGCCGCGATCCAGGCCAAGGAGGCCGACCCCGCCCGCGACGTCGTCGTCATCGAGGCCGGGCGCCTGGCCGACGGTGCCTCCGGGCGCAACGGCGGCTTCATGGCGCCCTCGCTGACCCACGGGCTCGCCCAGGGTGTGGGCTGCTGGCCCGACGAGGTGGAGACGCTCGAAAGGCTCGCGGCGGAGAACGTCGCCGGCATCGAGAGGACGCTGACGGAATACGGCATCGACGCCGACCACCACGTGCCGGGCGAGTTGACGCTTGCCCTGACCGAGCACCAGATCCCTTCTGTCCGTGAGTCGTTCGAGCTGCACCGCAGCCACGGCCTGCCCGTCGAGCTGCTCGACGCCGCTCAGGCACGGGCTCGGGTGGACTCGCCGCGCTACCTCGCCGGGATGTACGACCCGGACGTCGCGCTCCTCGACCCCGCACGCCTCGTGTGGGGCCTGGCCCGGGCCGCCGAGTCCCTGGGCGTGCGCCTCCACGAGCACACTCGCGCAACGGGATTCGACACCGAGGGCGTCGGCGTCAGGGTGAGTCTCGACGCCGGCTCGATCCACGCGCGACGCGTCGTCCTCGGCACGAACGCCTCCCAGGGCGTGCTCAAGCGGTTCAGCGCCTGGGTGCTCCCGGTCTACGACCACGTCCTCATGACCGAGCCGCTGTCGCCGGCCCAGCTCGACGCGATCGGGTGGAAGGGCCGCGAGGGGGTGACCGATGCCGGCAACCAGTTCCACTACTACCGAAGGACGCTCGACGACCGGGTGCTCTTCGGCGGCTATGACGCCAACTACCACTTCCCCGGGCGCATCGACCAGGCGCTCGAGCAGAGCGACGCGTCGCACGGCCTGCTCGCCGACCACTTCGTCGACATCTTCCCGCAGCTCGACGGCATCCGCTTCACGCACCGCTGGGCCGGCGTCATCGACACGACCTCACGCTTCACGCCGGTCTTCGGCACCGCCCTCGGCGGCCGCATGGCGTATGCCGTGGGCTACACCGGGCTGGGCGTCGCCTCGACCCGCTTCGGCGCGGCCGTCGCCCTCGACCTCGTCGACGGCAGGGACACCGAGCGGACCCGGCTGGGGATGGTGCGCCGCAAGCCGGTCCCCTTCCCGCCGGAGCCGATCAGGTATGCCGCCGTGCGGGCCACGCGGTCCTCGCTCGCGGCCGAGGACCGCACCGGCAGGCGGAACGTGTGGCTGCGCACGCTCGACCGGATGGGCGTCGGCTTCGACTCCTGACGCGGACCCGTGTGACGACGGGGCCACTCGACGAGTGGGGGAAGGGCGTGGGGCCCGTCCGGTCAGAGGACGACGAGGTCGGTGGGGCGGGTGTTGAGGCGCTCGACGCCGTCGTCCGTCACGGCGACGATGTCCTCGATGCGGGCGCCCCAGCGGCCGGCGAGGTAGACGCCGGGCTCGATGCTGAAGGTCATACCGGGCTCCAGCGGCAGGTCGTTGCCGGCGATGACGTAGGGCTCCTCGTGGACGTCGAGCCCGATCCCGTGGCCGGTGCGGTGGATGAAGTGCTCGGCCAGGCCCGCCTCGGCGAGCACGTCCCGTCCGGCGCGGTCGACGTCCTGGCACGTGACGCCGGGCCGCACGGACTCGACGGACGCCTGCTGCGCCGCCTGCAACGCGGCGTAGGCGGTGGCCACGTCGGGCTCGCGAGGGGCGCCCACGGCATACGTCCTCGTGCTGTCCGAGTTGTAGCCCGACGGCAGCGGGCCGCCGATGTCGACGACGACGTCGCCCTGCTCGATGACGCGGTCGCTGACGGAGTGGTGCGGGCTGGCCCCGTTGGGTCCTGAGCCGACGATGACGAACTCCGCTGCGGCGTGGCCCTCCTCGAAGATCGCGGCCGCGATGTCAGCCGCCACCTCCGCCTCGGTGCGGCCCACGCGCAGCCACTCCCCGACCCTGGCGTGCACCCGGTCGATCGCCGCTCCCGCCGCCCGCAGCTCGGCGAGCTCGACCGCGTCCTTGCGCATCCGCAGCTCACGCAGCACAGGTCCCGCCAGCTGCTGGTCGGAGGCTCCGGCGTCGCGCAGCCGCAGCAGGTGCAGCGCCGGCGTCATGTCGGACACGGCGACGCGACCACCGGGCACGCCGCCGAGCGCCAGCGCGTAGGGGTCCTCGCCGTCGACCCACGTGCGCACCTCGACCCCGAGGTCGGCGAGCGGCACGTGCCCCAGCCCGGCGTACTCCAGCGCGGGCGAGACGAAGACCGGCGGCACTGCGGGGTCGCTCGGCACGACGAGCGCCGTGAGCCGCTCGAAGGACGACCCGGCGATCCCGGTGAGGTAGCGCAGGTCCGAGCCCGGGGAGACGACGGTCGCCGCGACGCCGGCGTCCGACGCGTGCCTCCGCAGCCGGTCGAGACGCGAGCGCATCGTCGTGACGTCGAGGACGGAGGAGGTGACACCCATGCGGCGACGGTACCGCCGGCGCCGGCTCCCCCTCGAGGGGGAGCCGGGACGACGGCCGCCATGCCTAGGCTGTGGCCCATGGACGGCCGGTGGACTGCCCTCGTGGCGCGGGTGCAGGCGTACTTCGGCGTCGACACCGAGTGGGAGCGCGTCCCGCCCGACCCCGCCCGAGCGCGACGGGTCGACACGTGGCTCGCGCTCGCCTTCCTCGTCACCGGCGCGCTCGGGGTGGAGCTGCTGCGCAGCGTCGACGCCCTCGGCTCGTTCCAGCACTCGTGGGTGTGGCCGCACCTCGTCGTCGTCTCGGGCACGGTGCCGCTCGTGTGGCGGCGACGCTGGCCGCTCGTCGTGGCCGCCGGGCTGTCGGTGCACTTCTTCGCGGTCGGCATCGTCATGCCGGGCGTCGCGGCGTCGGTGCCGATGCAGGCCGTCTACTTCGTCGCGATCTTCACCGGGGTCGCCTGGGCGCGCGACCGGCGCCTCATGATCGGCGTCGTCGTCGGGATCGTCCTGCTGATGTTCGGCTGGCTCACCTGGCAGTTCGCCGTCGGCTCCGGGATCGAGCAGGCCCTCAGCCACAACGGCCGGATGCCCGAGCGGCAGGGTCTGTTCGGGCCGGCCACCGCCTACGTCGTCTACAGCCTGCTCATCAACGCCTTCTACTTCGGCGGCGCCATCGTCGGCGGGCAGGCGGCGTGGCGCTCGGCGCTGCGGCGCGAACGCGTGGTCGACCAGGCCCGCACCATCGAGTCGCAGGCCGCCGGGCTGCGCCGCCAGGCCGTCGT
This sequence comes from Terrabacter carboxydivorans, assembly GCF_039532035.1. Lineage (NCBI taxonomy): Bacteria > Bacillati > Actinomycetota > Actinomycetes > Micrococcales > Intrasporangiaceae > Terrabacter > Terrabacter carboxydivorans. The sequence continues at coordinate 17,471 of NZ_BAAARE010000007.1, forward strand.
CGAGGAGCGGCTGCGGATCGCCCGGGAGCTGCACGACGTCGTCGCGCACCACATCTCGGTCATCGGCATCCAGGCCGCCGCGGCACGGCGGGTGCTGCGCCGCGACGCCGACGCGGCGGAGGGAGCTCTGCGTTCGGTCGAGACGTCCTCGCGCGATGCGGTCGCGCAGATGCGAGGACTGCTCGGCACCCTGCGCGCCGACGACGCGGACGGCGCCTCCGACGACGCGCGGTCGCCCGAGCACACCCGAGCACCGGAGCCCCTGCTCACCGACGTGCCGGACCTCGCGCGTGAGGCGGCGTCCCACGGCCTCGAGGTCGACTGCCACGTCGTCGAGGACCCACCGGGAGCCATCGCCAGCGTCCCGGCGCCCGTGGGCCTCTCGCTCTACCGCACGGCCCAGGAGGCCCTCGCCAACGTGCGCCGCCACTCCACGGCGTCCTCCGCCACCGTCTTCGTCCGGGTCGACCAGCGCCCCGAGCACGGGTTCGCCCACGGCTACGCCGAGGTCGAGGTGCTCGACAGCGGCCGCCCGCGCTCGGGCACGTCCGGGACCGGGCTCGGCCTGCTCGGCGTGCGCGAGCGCCTCTCGACCCACGGGGGCGTGAGCGAGATCGGCCCACGCGTCACGGGCGGCTACCGCGTCCGGGTGCGTATGCCGTTGCCCGAGGACGCGTCGTGACGGCACCCACCCGCGTGCTCCTCGTCGACGACCACCGGCTCGTGCGCTCCGGCTTCTCGCTGATCCTGTCCGTCGAGGACGACCTCGAGGTCGTCGGCGAGGCCAGCGACGGGGCCGAGGCCGTGCACCTCGCCCGGGAGCTGAGTCCCGACGTCGTGCTCATGGACGTGCAGATGCCGGTCATGGACGGCATCGAGGCCACTCGCCGGATCGTGGCCGAGGGCGGCTCGAAGGTCGTCATCCTCACCACCTTCGACCGCGACGACTACGTCTTCGCCGGCCTCGGCGCCGGGGCCAGCGGCTTCCTGCTCAAGAACTCCGACGCCGAGCACCTCGTGGAGGCGGTGCGGGCCGTGGCCGGCGGCCATGCGCTGCTCGCCCCGGAGGTCACCCGGCGGGTCATCGAGCAGATGGCAGGCCCGGCGGCGCCGACACCGGGCGCCTCGTCGGAGGGCCGCCGCGACCCACGCGTCGACGACCTGACGCCGCGCGAGCTCGAGGTCCTGGTCCTGGTGGGCCGCGGCCTGTCCAACGCCGAGGTGGCCTCGCGGCTCTTCCTCGGAGAGGCCACCGTCAAGACGCACCTGTCCAACGTCTTCGCCAAGCTGCACCTGCGCGACCGGGTCCAGGCCGTGGTCCTCGCCTACGAGGCGGGACTCATCCTGCCGGGGGATGCCACAGATCCACCGCGCGGCTGATCCGGCCGGGTCCTCCCACGCCTAGCGTTGGGGCCATGAGCACCCTCGGGGACCGAACGACCGAACCACCGACGAGGCCAGGCGCCGGGCCGGCAGGCAGCACGACGGCCGGCGCGACGGCAGGGATGGCGGCCGGGCCGCGCGCCACGGCCGACATCGAGCTGCGGCACCTGTCACGGACCTTCGGCGAGATCCGCGCCGTCGACGACGTCAGCCTCACCGTGACGGCCGGCCTGCTGACGGGATTCGTCGGCGGCAACGGCGCCGGCAAGACGACGACGATGCGCATGCTCATGGGGGTCCTGTCCCCCACCGGCGGCGAGGTGCTCTGGGACGGCAGGCCGATCACCCAGCTCGACCGTCGTTCCTTCGGCTACATGCCCGAGGAGCGTGGCCTCTATCCCAAGCAGCCGGTGCTCGACCAGCTCGTCTACCTCGGCCGGCTCCGCGGGCTCGGGGCAACGGCCGCCAGGGCCTCGGTGACGAGCCACCTCGAGCGGCTCGGCCTGGCCGACCGCGCCAAGGACCACGTCGAGAAGCTCTCCCTCGGCAACCAGCAGCGCGTGCAGATCGTGGCGGCGCTGATGGGCAGCCCGCGCGCCCTCGTGCTGGACGAGCCGTTCAGCGGTCTCGACCCGGCAGCGGTCGACAGCATGGCCGACCTGCTGCGCGAGCACACCTCACGCGGCGTCCCGGTGCTCTTCTCCTCCCACCAGCTCGACCTCGTGGAGCGACTCTGCGAGCGACTCGTCGTGCTGGCCCGCGGCCGCGTCGTCGCGTCCGGCACGCCTGAGGAGCTGCGCTCCCACTCCGTCGCGCGCCACCGTCTCGTCCTGTCCGGCGACGCCGGCTGGGTGCGTGGTGTCCCCGGGATCCACGCCGTCGACGTCGACGGCACGACGGCGCTGCTCGAGGTCGTCGAGGACGGCGCCGAGCGGCGCCTGCTCGAGGAGGCCCTGCGCCGCGGCACGGTCCACGAGTTCTCCCCCCGGCGGCCGAGCCTGGCCCAGATCTACCGCGAGGTGACGGCATGACCACCACCGACCAGCGACCCCTCGACCGTCAGCCCGGCACGGGCGCCCCTCACGCCACCACGGCGGACGCCACCGCCGACACCGCCGGCGGTGGGCGCGTCTGGGCCGTCGTGGCCGCGCGCGAGATCGTCGTGCGCCTGACCAACCGCGCCTTCCTCGTCTCGACCCTCATCACCCTGGTCTTCATCGCCGGCTTCGGCGCCTTCTCCGTGTGGCAGGGCAGCAGGACGACGACCTACACCGTGGCCGTGACCGGGACCGAGGGACGCCAGCTCGTCGAGCGCGCCGCGACGTCCGCCCACCGGGCCGACGACAAGGTGACCGTCGTGGCGACGCCCGTGACGGGTGAGCCGGCAGCGAGGTCGCTGGTCGACGGAGGCAGCGCCGACGCGTGGCTGCACCAGACCGGTTCGGGATGGACCCTGACGTCCGCCGACGACGCCGACCTCGCGCTGCGCACCGCCGTCGAGACCGCCCTGCGCGACAGTGCCCTCGAACGCAACGCTGCGGCGGCCGGCACCACCGTCCAGTCCCTGCAACAGGGCACGACTCTGACGACGACGCGCTTCGACGGCCAGATCGGCAACAGCGGCCTCGTCAAGGGCGCGACGTTCGCCTTCGCCCTGCTCTTCTTCATGGCGGCGATGATGTTCGGCCAGCAGATCGCGGCGAGCGTGGTCGAGGAGAAGCAGTCACGTCTCGTCGAGATCCTGGCGACAGCGATCCCCCTGCGGCAGCTGCTCGCCGGCAAGATCGTCGGCAACTCCGTCATCGCGCTGGGGCAGGTGGTGCTATTCGCCGCGGTGGGTCTCGTGGCCGTGTCGTTCACCGAGGCCTCGACGCTGCTGCCGACCCTGTCGACGGCGGTGGTGTGGTTCGTGCTCTTCTTCGCCGTCGGCTTCTTCGCCCTCGCGTGCCTCTATGCCGTCGCTGGCGCGCTCGCCTCGCGCACCGAGGACCTGCAGTCGACGACTGCGCCGATGACGATGATCATCATGGCCGTCTACGTCGCGAGCTTCGGGCTGACCGGGCGCGCCCTCGAGGTGGCCTCCTTCGTGCCGATCGCGTCGGTCGTGTCGATGCCGGGACGCCTGCTCGCCGGGGACGCCGCCTGGTGGGAGCCCGTGCTCGCGCTCCTGATCATGGCCGCGTTCTCTGCCGTGACCATCGTCGTCAGCGAGCGGATCTACCGCAGGTCGCTCCTGCAGAACCGCGGCCGCCTGTCGTGGAAGCAGGCTCTCACGGCTCGGGACTGAGCCTGCCGGCCGGGTGCTCGCCCTCGACCGTGACGTGACGGTAGGGCGAGCACCACAGCACGACCGCCGACACCACGAGCCCGAGAACCCCTGCCGCGATGGCGAACCGGTTGCCCCACGTGGCCGCCACCACGCCACCGAGCGGGGCCGCCACCGCGATCGAGCCCCAGTTGAACGACCGGATCGTCGCGTTCATGCGCCCCCGCAGCCGGTCGGGCGTCACGAGGTTGCGATAGCTCATGTCGAGCGGCCCCTTGAGGCCCATGGCGAGCCCGAAGAGCGCGTTGGCCACGAGCGGCCACACGACGGCATACGGACCCGGCTGCGCGAGCAGCAGGAGCGCGTATGCCGCCGGGCTCAGCCACCCCATCGTCGTGACCACCCGGCCCGTGCCGAACCGTCGGGCGAGGTGCGGGGCCAGACCGGCGCCGAGGACGCCCGTCACACCGGTCGCCGCGAGGACGAGCCCCACCGCCAGCGCGTCGAGGTGCAGCTCGGTCGTCGCGAAGTAGACGAGCACAGTCGTCACCATGGCGTTGGAGAAGAACCACAGGTGCAGAGCCACGGCGTAGGGGCGGAGCGTCACGTGGCCGTAGACCCAGGCGGCTCCCTCGCGCAGCTCGGTCCAGAGGTGCCGCTCGGCGGTCGGTTCGTGACGCGGCTCCTCGACGCGCACGGTCGCGAGCAGCAGGGCCGACACGGCATACGAGACGGCGTCGACGAGCACGGCCACGGGCGCCGACAGCAGGCGCACGAGGGCGCCACCCACGAGTGGTCCGAGCGACTGGGTCGCCGAGTAGGTCTGCGACAGACGGGCGTTCGCCGAGGCGAGCCCGGCGCTCGGGACGATCGTCGGCAGCAGTGAGAGGTGTGCGGCGGTGAAGAACATCGACGCCGAGCCGGTGCAGAAGACGAGGACGGCGAGGAGCGGCACCGTCAGGTGACCGGTCAGCGCGAGCAGGCCGACGGCACCCAGCAGGGCGGCGCACAGCAGGTCGGCGGCGACGAGGAGCGGCCGGCGGCGCACCCGGTCCACGACGACTCCGGCGAGCATGCCGAAGAGCAGGTAGGGCAGCCACTGCGCGGCCCGCACCACACCGAGCGCGGTCTGGTCGGCGTGGAGGGTCTCGATGAGGAGCAGCTGAAGGGCGAGGGTCGAGACGAAGGTCCCGAGGTTGGAGACGCCGTCGGCGAGCCAGTAGCGGACGAAAGCCCCGGATCGGGACGTTTCGACCACCGTTCCGGCCACGGCTGCCCCCTCCTGACGCGTTGCCGACGAATCCTTGACACCACCTTGTCCAGTTCTGACCCGTTCGTCGAGCCGAGCACCTCGATCTGCCCTACCGTTGACGTGACGTTCGGAGGGCTCCGGGCGACGACCAGCGACCGGATGCTCCCCCGGTCGCGCCGAGCAGGCCCCGGCAACCGGATGCGTCGGGGTCTGCTCGATGCCCCCTCCCGGGGGGACGCCTCAGGCCGGCAGCGGCGTGCGCGTGCCCGTGGGCACCGGCTGGGGCGGCGGCGGACCCACGTAGCGCGCGGCCGGCCGGATGATCTTCGGGTCGCGACTCTGCTCGAGCACGTTCGCCGTCCAGCCGACCGCACGCGCGACGCAGAAGGTCGGGGTGAACATCGTCGGGTCGAGCCCGGCGAGCTTCATGACGACACCCGCGTAGAACTCGACGTTGGCGTGCAGCTCACGTCCCGGCTTGAGGTCGGCCAGCGCCGCCTCGATGGCGTCCTCGACGCCGACGGCGAGGTCGACGAGCGGGTCGTCCCAGCCGCGGGCGACCGCCTTGAGCATCTCGGAGCGCGGGTCGCGGGTGCGGTAGACCGCGTGGCCGAAACCCATGATCCGAGCCCCCGAGCCGATGCGGTCCCGCACCCAGCCGTCAGCCCGGTCCAGCATGCCGATCTCGTCGAGGGCCTCCAGCGCCCGGCTCGGCGCGCCCCCGTGCAGCGGTCCCGAGAAGGAGCCGATGGCCCCGACGAGACAGGCCGCGAGGTCGGCGCCGGTGCTGGCGATGACCCGTGCGGTGAAGGTCGAGGCGTTGAAGCCGTGGTCCATCGTCGCGACGAGGTACTGCTCGACGGCGCGGGCGTCACGGGCGGCCGGCAGCTGCCCCGTCACCATGCGCAGGTAGTCCTCGGCATGGCCGAGGCCGGGGTCCGCCGGGACGGGCTCGAGGCCCCGGTGCAGGCGGTGGGCCGCGGCCAGGATCGTCGGCGTGATGGCGACCGAGGCGAGGGCTGCGGCGAGCTTCTCGTCCTCGTCGCAGTCGTAGAGGGGGCGCAGGCCCGCGATGCCACCCCACGCGGACAACGCGGTGCGCAGGACCTGGAGCGAGTCCGTGGTCGTCGCGCAGATGGCCGGCAGCAGGTCGGCGAGGGCGTCCGGCAGCACGCGCAGGCGGCCGGCGGCGGCCGTGAACGCCGCGAGCTCCTCGTCGTCGGGGAGGTGGCCGTGGAAGAGCAGGTGCCAGGCCTGCTCGAAGCCGACCTTCTCGGCCAGCTCGACGGCGGAGTACTGCCGGTAGTGGAAGAAGCCCTCGTCCCCGCGGACGTCGCCGAGCTCGGTGTCGGTGACGACGACCTTGGCCAGGCCCTTCGGGACGGTGATGAAACCGGTGGGGTTGGTGGACATGGGGTGCTCCTCTCGGGTTCACTCATCACTCTCAGCGATGTTGATCAACACCGTCAATGTTGATCGCGTCCACTGTTGACCCGATCAACCCGGAGGCGACGTGGCCCAGGCACCAGGCACGTGGATCACGACGACCGAGGCCGCCCAGCGGCTCGGCGTCAAACGGGCGACCCTCTACGCCTACGTCAGCCGGGGGCTGCTCCGCAGCGAGCGGCGTCCAGGTCAGCAGGAGAGCCTCTTCGACCGGAGCCAGATCGACGCCATGGCCTCGGCGACCCGGCCTCCGGGAGGGCCGCAGCCGGTGCTCCGCTTCCGGAGCATCGCCACCTCGGTGAGCAGCCAGCTCGAGGGCGACCTGCTCTACCGGGGTCGTCCGCTGCACGACGTCGTCGCTCTCGGGTCGCTCGAGGAGGCCGCAGCCATCGTGCTGGGCACCTATGCGGCACAGTCGGTTCCGTCGCCAGTCGCCCAGGTGGTGGGCGCCCTCGACCTCGGGGTGCTGCCGATCGAACGACGTGTGCCGGTGGCCGTGCAGCTGCTCGCTGCGGCTGATCCCTTCGCCTCCGACACGGACCCCGAGCGGGTCCGCGCGGCGGCGCTGCCCACCGTGCGCGCCGCGGTGGCCCTGGCCGGGGGCTTTGCGCTCGCACCGGCGAAACGCGCTGTTTCCGGTGACTTTTCGGGCGACCGAGGCTCGGTCGAGCGCTCGAGCAGGACTCGGGAGACCGACCTGGCATCACTCACGCTCGCGGCCCTCGGCGGCTCCCCCTCGGCGGTCGGTGACGTCGCGGTGCTGCGGGTCCTGCTCGTAGCGCTGCTCGACCACGGCCTGACGGCCTCGACGGTCGCGGCCCGGGTGACGGCGTCGACCCGCGCCGGCCTGCACGACTGCCTCTGTGCCGCGTATGCCGCCATGGCCGGACCGCTCCACGGCGCGGCTCCGGTCGCCGCCCACGCCCTCCTCGCCGAGGGAGTGGACCCGGCGGTGCTCGTCGCCCGTTCGTTGCGAGAGCGTGGCGGGGTGGCCGGGTTCGGTCACTTCCTCTACCCGGACGGCGACCCCCGCGCCGACGTCGTGCTCGAGGCGCTGTGGCGGCGCCGGGGCACGACGCGGCTCCGGCGTCGGGTCGAGGCGCTCTCGGCCCTCGTGGCCGAGCGCACCGGCGCCCTGCCCAACATCGACCTCGCGAGCGCCGCGGTGCTGCACGCGCTGCGGCTGCCGGCCGAGTCGGGCGAGGTCGTCTTCCAGGTCGCCCGCTCGATCGGGGTCGCCGCCCACGTCGCCGAGGAGTATGCCGAGGAGCCTCTCCGCTGGCGCGGTCGCGACCCGCAGGGCTGACCGCAGATCCTGCAACACACCGAGCAGTCGTCAACCTCTGCGGTTGCAGCCGCCGCGGTTGGCGACTGCTCGGTGTGTTGCAGAGGTGGTGTGGGGATCAGGGGTGGTGGGTCAGGGTGGCGGGTCAGGGGTGCTGGTCGAAGACGTGGCGGCGGACCCAGGCGTGCATCGCCACCGCGGCGGCCGCGCCGGCGTTGATCGAGCGGGTCGAGCCGAACTGCTCGATGTGCAGCACCGCCGCGCACTCGGCGCGCATCGGCTCGGACAGGCCGGGACCCTCCTGGCCGAAGACGAGGACGCACCGCCGTGGCAGGTCGAAGGTTTCGATCGGGACGGAGCCCGGGAGGTTGTCGATGCCGAGCAGCACGAGCCCCTCGCCGCGGGCCCACTCGGCCAGGGCGGAGGCGTCCGGGTGATGGTGCTCGTGCTGGTAGCGGTCGGTCACCATCGCGCCGCGGCGGTTCCAGCGCCGCTTGCCGACGATGTGAAAAGCCTTGGCGCCCATGGCGTTCGCCGTCCGGATCACGGAGCCGATGTTGAAGTCGTGGCCCCAGTTCTCGACGGCCACGTGGAAGTCGTGGCGTCTCGTGTCGAGGTCGGCGACGATCGCCTCGTGCCTCCAGTAGCGGTACGCGTCGACGACGTTGCGCCGGTCGCCGTGCTCGAGCAGCTCCGGGTCCCAGTGCTCGCCGTCGGGCCACGGCCCCTCCCACGGCCCGACACCGACCTCTGGCCCCTCGGGCCCCTCGGACGCCCCAGCCGTCCCGACCGCCCCGGCCGGCGCGACCTTGTCGGCGTCCGCGCCGGTGTCGGCGTCCTTCACGACACGAGCCGCGACAGGAACTGCCTCGTGCGGGCCTCGCGCGGTGCGCCGAGCACCTCTGCCGGCGACCCCTGCTCGAGCACCCGGCCGCCGTCGAGGAAGCAGACGCTGTCGGCGACGTTGCGGGCGAAGCCCATCTCGTGCGTCGACAGGATCATCGTCATCCCCTCCTCGCGCAGCTCGCGGAGCAGGTCGAGGACCTCACCGACGAGCTCGGGGTCGAGGGCGCTCGTCACCTCGTCGAGCAGCAGCAGCTGCGGCGAGTTGACCATGGCGCGCGCGATGGCGACGCGCTGCTGCTGGCCACCGGAGAGGTCGTCGGGCCGGGCGCGGGCCTTCTCGGCGAGACCGACCCTCTCGAGCATCGCCATGGCACGCACCTCGGCCTCGGCCCGCGCGACCTTGTGCACGCGGCGCGGCGCGAGCGTGACGTTGTCGAGCACCGTCAGGTGCGGGAAGAGGTTGTAGGCCTGGAAGACGATGCCGGTGCGCGAGCGCACCTCGTCCGCGTCGACGCGCGGGTCGGTGATGTCGAGCCCGGCGAGCGTGATGACGCCGTCGTCGACCTGCTCGAGCAGGTTGACGCAGCGCAGCAGGGTCGACTTGCCCGACCCGGAGGCGCCGATGAGCACGACGCACTCCCCCGGCTGCACGTCGAGGTCGACGTCGTCGAGCACGACGTTCTCGCCGAAGCTCTTGCGCAGGCCCCGGACCGACAGCAGGGGACCCTCGAACGCGGGCTGTCCGGTCACAGCGTGCCTCCTGCTCCGTGCCAGCCCTGCTTGCGAGCAACCCGGTCGGTCAGTCGTGCCATCGGGATCGTCAGGCAGAGGAACAGGACGCCCGCGACGACGTAGGGGGTGTAGTTGAAGTCGGTCGCCGTCTCGATCTGGGCGGCCCGGATGGCGTCGATGGCCCCGAGCACGGCGATGAGGCCCGAGTCCTTCTGCAGCGAGACGAAGTCGTTCATGAGAGGCGGCGCCACGCGGCGCACGGCCTGGGGCAGCACGACGTGGCGCAGGGTCTGACCGTTCGAGAGCCCGAGGGCCCGCGACGCGGCGCGCTGCGACGGGTGCACCGACTCGATGCCGGCCCGGAAGACCTCGGCGACGTAGGCCGAGTAGGACAGGATGATCGCGACGGCGCCCCAGAAGACGAGCTCGGTCGGCACGTTCGGCAGGCGCAGGGCCGGCACCCCGAGGCCGAGCAGGAGCAGCAGGAGCAGCAGCGGCAGCCCGCGGAAGAGGTCGACGTAGACCGTCGCGAGCAGGCGCAGCGGGAAGAAGATCGGCCCACGCAGGGTGCGCATGATCGCGAGCGTCAGCCCCAGGACGAGGATCGACAGGCCGCAGACGACCATGAGTCGGACGTTGAGCCACAGGCCCTTGAGCACGGCCGGGAACGACTCGACCGCCTTGTCCCAGCTGAAGAAGGTCTCCTGGACCCGCGGCCACCCCGCCGAGTGCGTGATGAGCCAGCCGAGGACGCCGAGCACGACGACGGTGCTGAGGGCCGAGACCGCCGCCGACCGCACGGTGCGAGAGCGGCGGAAGGCACGCCGCTCGGTCTCGACCGAGGACGGCGACCACACGTGGCCACCGGCGGAAGACGCGCCCGGGGCGCCGGACTCGCTCGAAGCGCCGGACGCGCCCGAGGACGGTGACGCGCCCGAGGACGGTGACGGCATACCGACCGGGCTGCTCGGCGTGCTCACTTCAGCTCGGGGGCGCCCGCGTTGGCGAGGTACTGCTGCTGCAGCTTCTCGAGCGTGCCGTCGGCACGCAGCGCGTCGACCGCCTTGGACACGCACGGCGTCAGGGCCGAGCCCTTGTCGAGGACGGCGCCGAACTGCTCGGGCGTGCCGGCGCTCGGGAGCTGCCCGACGATGACGCCGTTGTCGAGCTGAGCCGCGACCATGTAGAAGGCCGTCGGCACGTCGACGACGATGCCGTCGATCTGCTTGTTCTTCAGGGCCTGGACGGCGACGTCGTTGGTGTCGAAGACCTTCGGGTCGTTGCTCGGCTTGATCTGGTCCTGGACCGCCTTGAGCGAGGTCGTGCCCACCTGCGCGCCGAGGTTGGCGCCCTTGAGGTCGGCGACGGTCGTCCTGCCGTCGATGGGGCTGCCCTTGTAGGTCACGACGGCCTGGCGCACGTCGTAGTAGCCGGAGCTGAAGTCGACGGCCTTGCGGCGGTCCTCCGAGATCGAGATCTGGTTGACGTCGAAGTCGAAGCTCTTCGGCGCCGGCGAGATCGCCGTGTTGAACGGAACGACGGTCCACTTGACGTCGGTCTTGGCGAAGCCGAGCTTGCCGGCGATCGCGTAGGCGACCGCGGACTCGTAGCCCTTGCCGTTGCTCGGGTCGTCGCCGCTGAACCACGGCTCGTAGGCGGGCTTGTCGGTGCCGACCGTCAGCGTGCCGGCCGTGACGAGCTTGAGCGAGTCCTTGGCGCAGGAGGCGGCCGCTGCGGTTCCGCTGCCGGCGGCGCCGGTCGACGCGTCGGGCGTGGACGACCCACAGGCACCGAGGGCGGTGACGGCGAGCGCGGCGACGGCGGCGAGGGCGAGACGGGGACGGGACATGCGTGCTCCTGCGGAAGGCGGCTTTCGACGGGCAGAGTCTACGAGCGTGGGGTATGCCGTCCGATCCGGTCCGCGATCCGGTCGCGTCACCGTCGGGCGGGTCAGGCGAGTTCAGGGCGATCAGGCGAGATCAGGTCGGCGGGGCCCGGCAGGCGGGTCGGGCCGGACCGGGAGGAGGACCGCACGTCCGCCGTCGACCCCGCCGAGGCGGGGCGACCCCGAGCGTCACGGCGTGTGCAGGTCCTCCTCCCGCGCTCCCTGTCCCCATCGTGAACCCGCGTCGGCCGCGAGCGGAAGGGAGGCTCCCGCAATCGATACGGCTTCGAGACCGTGGGAGCGGACCGTCGTCGCGACCGTGGGAGAGGCACAGGCGGCGACCAGCGCGGATTCAGGCGTTCCCGGGGACACGGCATACCCTGTGACCCATGCACCTACTCGCCGCCCTGCCGGCCGTCGCTCCGGCCCTCGGCCCGAACTGGATGGACCCCAAGTACCTGCTCGACCAGTACCAGGGGGCCTTCTTCGTCATCGCCCTGGTCATCGTCTTCATCGAGTGCGGTCTGCTCTTCCCGATCCTGCCCGGTGACTCGCTCCTCTTCGCCATGGGCCTGTTCATCGCGACGGGCCAGATCCACATGAACCTCGGGCTCGCCATGGCGGGCCTGGCGGTCGCGGCCTTCCTCGGCAACGTCGTCGGCTACGAGATCGGCCGGGCGGTGGGCAAGCCGCTCTACAAGCGGCAGGGGCGGTTCATCAACACCGCCAACTTCGACAAGACGAACGCGTTCTTCGACAAGTACGGCAACCGCGCGCTCGTCATCGGCCGCTTCGTGCCGATCGTGCGCACGTTCATCACTGTCGTGGCCGGCATCGGCCGCATGCACCGCCAGCGCTTCTTCGGCTGGAGCGCCGTCGGCGCCGTGGCCTGGGTCGCCAGCGTCACCCTCCTCGGCTACTTCCTCGGCCAGGCGTTCCCGGGCCTGACCAAGAACATCGAGTACGCCATCCTGCTCGTCGTGCTCGTCTCGCTGCTGCCGATGGTCTACGAGTTCGTCAAGCACCGCCGCGAGGCCCGGGCCATCGCCGCCGAGACGACCGACGCCGCCGGTGACGCCGCCGAGCGGGTCAGCCGCCGCGACCGCACCTCCTGAGCCCGGCCGGGCTCTTCGCCCGATGTCCTGACGCCCTCCCCGCACCGGAGCACACTTGAGTGTGCAGGGGTGATGGGAGGGCGTCGACATGACCACCACCGAGACCCGGCAGGCCGGTCCGGACCCCGGCGCGGCCTACCGCCGCAGCGTCCAGTGGTGGACGCAGCAGGCCGCCGGCGTCGCCGACGACCAGTGGGACCTGCCCACACCGTGCAGCGACTGGACGGTGCGTGACCTCGTCAACCACGTCGTCGGCGAGGACCTCTGGACCTCGCCGCTGATGCGCGGTCGCACCATCGCCGACGTGGGCGACCGCCTCGACGGCGACCTGCTCGGCGCGGACCCGCGCGGCGCCGCCGTGTCGGCGTCGACCGAGGCGGTGGGCGTCGTCGACGAGACGCTGCCCGCCCACGGGACGGTGCAGCTCTCCTACGGCGAGGAGTCGATGGACGAGTACGTGCGCCAGCTCGTCGCGGACCATCTCGTGCACGGGTGGGACCTCGCGGTCGCCACGGGCCGCGACCGGACGCTCGACGCAGGCCTGGTCGCCGACGTGGCCGCGTGGTTCGACGGCATGGAGGACGCCTACCGCTCCGGCGGGGCCGTCGGAGCACGTATGCCGTCCGCCGGCGACCCGCAGGGCGACCTCCTCGCGCGCTTCGGACGTGACGCCGAGTGGACCCCGGCGCACGGGGCGTTCGCGGCGTTCGTCGCCGCCTTTGGACGCGGCGACGTGGACGCGATCATGGCGCTCATGACCGACGACTGCGTGTTCGAGGCCACGGGTCCGGCGCCGGACGGCATACGCCACGAGGGGGCCACGGATGTGCGGGCGGTGTGGGACTCGCTCTTCACCGACACGGGCAGCCCGGCGTTCACGGCCGAGGAGTCGTTCGTCGCCGGGGACCGCGGCGTGCTGCGCTGGCGGTTCGACTGGGTGGCACCCGACGGCTCGCCCGGCCACGTCCGCGGCGTCGATGTCGTGCGCCTCCGGGACGGGAAGGTCTGCGAGAAGCTGTCGTACGTCAAGGGTTGAGCGGTCAGCCCTGGCAGCAGTCGCATCCCGGACCGCACGACAGGCAGGCCGAGTGCGAAGCGCCCTCACCGGTAGGCGTATCGGTGCGTCCGGCGTTGGGAGCGCAGCAGGCGTCGCCACGCCAGGCGGCGAGTCCCTCGCGCGCAGCGATGCCGGCGATGCCCAGGGCCGCGACCGGGTCGGCCCATGACCACCCGAACCAGGCGTTCACGGCGAGACCGACCAGCAGCACCGCCGACAGGTAGGTGCACAGCAGCGTCTGCTTCGAGTCGGCGACGGCCGAGGCCGAGCCCAGCTCCCTCCCGGCACGCCGTTGCGCCGCGGACAGGACGGGCATGACCGCGAGGCTGGCCGCGGCCAGCACGAGGCCCACCGTCGAGTGCTGCGCCTCTCCGGCGCCGGCCAGGCTGCGCACGGCGTCGACCGTCACGACCACGGCGAGGGCGAAGAAGGAGCACGCGATGGCCCGCAACGCCGGCTCTTCCCGAGCCTCCGGGTCGCTGCCTGCGAACTGCCAGGCCACGACGACCGCCGACGACACCTCGACGACCGAGTCGAGGCCGAAGCCCAGCAGCGCCGACGAGGAAGCCGCTGCCCCCGCGCTCAGGGCGATGACGGCTTCGAGCACGTTGTAGGTGATGGTCAGCGCGACGAAGAGCTGGATGCGCCGCGACAGGACCGCCCTCCGGGCGGGGGACGGCCCCAGCGACAGTGCCGTCACGATCGCGCCGCCTCTCGCACGACCCCGGCCGTGGCGACCCCGCCACAGCAGTCCGGGTCGACCACCAGGACCAGGTCGATGAGGTCGCCGAGGGCGTGGCCGATCCGCGCGTCGGTGAGCTCGTACAGCGCCCGCCGCCCCTCGGCTCGAGCGACGACGAGTCCGCACCCGCGCAGGCAGGCCAGGTGGTTCGACAGCGACTGTCGAGAGACGCCCAGCACCTCGGCGAGGTCGGCCGGGTAACCCGGGCCGTCCTTCAGGGCCAGCAGGACCCCCACCCTCGTGGCGTCGGACAGGGCGTGTCCGAAGCGGGCCAGGGCATCCGTCGGCGTCGCGGTGATCATGCGGGCGATCATACACGCAACGATGTATCCACTGAAGGCTGAACCCGGCCGCCGGTAGCGCGACTCAGCAAGCACGCCCCGAGCCGTGGGGCTCGGGGCGTGCCGGGTGGTGCCTCGTGCGTGGGGCGGGCGATCAGGGTTTCGGCGTCTCCGGCCGGGTGACCGCGTCGGACGTCGGGTCGGGCTGGGCCGCGCCGGGCGCCTGCGCCTGCGGGAGCGCGCCCGGGGCACCGCCGGGAGCCGTGGACGGGCCGCCGACCGCGCCGGGCTGCGTCGACGGCGAGACGGCGGGAGCGCCGCCCGCAGGGGCGTTCTCCCCGAAGGAGATGCTCGGGACGACGGCCTCGGTGGCCGGCGTCTCGAAGTACTCGGCCCGCTTGACCCCGGCGATGTTGGCGACGATGTTGGAGGGCACCGACTCGACCTTGGTGTTGAGCTCGCGCACGAGGGCGTTGTAGTAGCGGCGCGAGCTCGCGATGCGGTCCTCGGTGCTCGTCAGCTCCTGCTGGAGGGCGAGGAAGTTCTGGTTGGCCTTGAGGTCGGGATAGGCCTCGGCGACCGCCATGAGGCGACCGAGCGCCTGGCTCAGCTGGCCCTCGGCCTGGGCCGCGGCCGCCGGCGTCGAGGCGCCCGACATGGCGGCGGACCGGGCCTGCATGACCTCCTCGAGCGTGCCCCGCTCGTGGGAGGCGTAGCCCTTGACGGTCTCGACGAGGTTGGGGATGAGGTCGTGACGGCGCTTCAGCTCGACGTCGATCTGGCGCCAGCCCTCCTCGACCTTGTTGCGCAGGCCGATGAGGCCGTTGTACATGACGACGCCCACGACGGCGAGGAGCACGACGAGGCCGAGCAGGATCCAGACGATGATCATGGGTTCTCCCGAGGAGCTGGGCGGTCAGTGTGCCGATCCTAGTGCTGGGACAGCACGCGCGGACCGGGCCGCTGGTGCGACGACGAGGCCGCTGCCCCGGTTCCTGTCGGTGCCCGGCCCTACGGTGGGTGCATGACGACCCTCCGCTTCACCGCCGACCTGTGGCGGTGGGAGGCACAGACCGGCTGGTTCTTCGTGACCGTCGCACCGGACGCGTCGGCGCGCATCCGCGAGGTCCCGAGGCCGCCCCGCGGCTTCGGGTCGGTCCGGGTCCGCGCCACCGTCGGAGGCACGTCGTGGACGACGTCCGTCTTCCCGGACGCCTCGCGCGGCGCCTACGTGCTGCCCGTCAAGAAGGCGGTCCGCCAGGCCGAGGGCCTGGGCGAGGGCGACCCCGCCGACGTCCGCCTCGAGGTGCTCGAGTGAGCGCTCCCAGCGGTCCCGCGCGCAACCGCGTCGACCCCTTCGGCGACGTCGTGGCCGCGCCGGGCCTCGGCGCCTGGATGGGCAACCGCGGCCGCCTCCACGACGGGGCCGGCAGCCGCGACGTGCGCCGGCACCACGTCGGGCGGGCCTGGATCACCTGCGCCCTCGACTTCCGCGGGCGGCGGGTGCGCCAGTGGGATCCCGGCCACTACACGCCGCTCTTCTTCCTCGACGAGGCGACCGCCCTCGCCGCGGGCCACCGTCCGTGCGCCGAGTGCCGTCGCGCCGACTACACCCGCTTCCGCGACCTCGTCGCGGCCGCGCACCGCACGACCCACCTGCCGGCGACGGGGCTCGACCGCCTGCTCCACGAGGAGCGCTGGGACACCCGCCGACGCACCCGCCGGCTGCACGCGTACGCGTGGGGTGAACTCCCCGACGCCACCTTCGTCCTGCTGGCGTCGGGTCCGGCCGTGGTCCGGGGCGACGACATGTTCGCCTGGCAGGCCGACAACACGTATGCCGCGTCGGCCCTCGAGCGGCCGCGCACCGGGACCGCGAGCGTCATCACGCCGCCGTCGTCGGTCGAGGCCCTGCGGGGAGGCTACCCCGTGCAGGCCGGGCCCTTCTGACGGGTCGAGCAGGCCGGCGCCGGCTTGGCGGTGCTCAGGCGAGCCCGAGCTCCTCGAGGGAGAACGCGTAGCGGTACTCGACCCCGGCCTCGGCGGTGATCTTCTCTCCGGCGCCGGTGGCGCGGTCTGCGATCGTCGCGACGGCGACGACCTCGGCGCCGTCCTCGCGGGCGGCCTCGACGGCGGCGAGCGGCGAGGCACCGGTCGTCGTGGTGTCCTCCACGACGAGCACCTGGCGGCCCTTGATGGACGGGCCCTCGATGCGCTGCTGCAGGCCGTGCGCCTTGCCGGCCTTGCGCACGACGAAGGCGTCGAGACGCTCACCGGCAGCTGCGGCGGCGTGCAGCATCGAGGTCGCGACGGGGTCCGCGCCGAGCGTCAGGCCACCGACGGCGGCATACGTCAGGTCCTTGGTCAGCTCACGCATGACGATCCCGACGAGCGGGGCGGCCTCGCCGTCGAGGGAGATGCGGCGCAGGTCGACGTAGTAGTCGGCCTCCTTGCCGGAGCTCAGGGTCACGCGACCGTGGACGATCGCCTTGTCCTTGATGATCTCGAGCAGTCGGGCACGGGCGGCGGAGGCGTCGATGGTGGTCACGAGGCTCCATCGTAGGGCGCGGGCGCCGGGCGTCCCACCGGTGTGCGCACCGGTGGGACGACCGGGCGGCTCACGCCAGGGTCGAGGCGTCGATGACGAAGCGGTAGCGCACGTCGGAGGCGAGCACCCGCTCGTACGCCTCGTTGACCTGCTCGGCCTTGATCACCTCGACCTCGGCACCGATGTGGTGCTCGGCGCAGAAGTCGAGCATCTCCTGGGTCAAGGCGATGCCGCCGATCATCGAGCCGGCGAACGAGCGCCGACCGCCGATGAGGGAGAAGACGTTGACGTCGAGCGGCTCGGCCGGGGCGCCGACGTTGACGAGCGTCCCGTCGACGGCGAGCAGGCCGAGGTAGGCGTCGAGGTCGATCTTCGCGCTCACCGTGTTGACGATGAGGTCGAAGCGACCGGCGAGCGCCTCGAACGTGCCCGGGTCGGAGGTCGCGAAGTACTCGTCGGCGCCGAGACGCAGGCCGTCCTCCTGCTTCTTCAGCGACTGCGACAGCACGGTCACCTCGGCGCCGAGGGCGTGCGCGATCTTGACGGCCATGTGGCCGAGACCGCCGAGGCCGACGACCGCGACCTTCTTGCCGGGACCTGCCTGCCACTTGCGCAGCGGCGCGTAGGTCGTGATGCCGGCGCACAGCAGGGGCGCGGCTGCGGCCGGGTCGATGCCGTCCGGGACCGACAGGACGTAGTCGGCGTCGACGACGACGTGGGTCGAGTAGCCGCCCTGGGTCGTCGTGCCGTCGCGGTCGGTCGCGGCATAGGTGCCGACCATGCCCTCGACGCAGTACTGCTCGTCGCCGTTGCGGCAGTTGGTGCACTCCCCGCACGAGTTCACCATGCAGCCGACCCCGACGCGGTCACCGACCGAGTGACGGCTGACGTCGGCGCCGACCTCGGTGACGCGACCGACGATCTCGTGGCCCGGCACGACCGGGAAGGGCTGCGGGCCCCAGTCGCCGTTGACGGTGTGGATGTCGGAGTGGCAGATGCCGGCGAACTCGATCTCGATGAGGACGTCGTTCGCGCCGACGGCGCGGCGATCGATCGTGGTGGGAGCCAGCGGCTCTCCGGCGGCAGGGGCGGCATAGGCGTTGACGCGCATGGGGGATCTCCTCGGGGGGTGGGGGGATGTGTCGATGGGAGGTGGGGCGTGTGGGAGCTGGGGAGTACGGGAGGTGGGCTCAGTCCCGGGCGGGCGGGACGGCATACTCCTCGTCGGTGACGGGGGTGAGCCACTGCACGACGGCGTGGTCGTCGTCGCCCTCGTTGATGGCGACGTGGACCATGAGCCGGTTCGGGGCGGCGCCGTGCCAGTGCTCCTCGTCCGCCGCGAAGAGCACGCGGTCGCCGGGGCGGATGACCTCGACCGGGCCGCCGCGGCGCTGGCACAGGCCGACGCCCTCGGTGACGAAGACGGTCTGGCTCAGGGGGTGTCGGTGCCAGTGCGTGCGGGCGCCGGGCATGAAGTGCACGAGGTTGGCCGAGACCCTCGACGGGGCGGGGGCGGCGGCCACGGCGTCGATGTAGACGTCTCCGGTGAACCAGTCGGCCGGCCCCTTGACGGTGGCGACGGAGCTGCGGGTGATCTGCATGGTGGGTCCTTCCTCGGTGGGGTCTGGGTGGCGCTCAGGATCTGCGCGTCACGGCGCGTCTCGGGCTCGCCTTTCCGGGCTCGCCTGTCCGGGCTCGCCTTTCCGGGCTCGCCTGGCTGGGCTCGCCTGGCTGGGCTGGCCTGGCTGGGCGGCGTCAGGGCCTGGCTGCCTTGAGCGCGTCGGCGAGGGTGCGGGCCTCGCCCGAGAGCAGCTCGGCCCGGTCGGCGTCGCCCGCGGCGACGGCGTGCCAGTAGTCGATCTTGATCGCGACGTAGCGCCGCCGGAGGGCGACGTGCTGCGCCTCGATCTCCAGACGGCGCGACTGCCCGCTGAGCAGCTCGACCTGCTCGGCGGCAGCCTCGGCACCGGCCCGACCGTTGGTGACGTAGCGCCGCATGTCGCTGACCGACATGCCGGTCGCGGCGAGGCAGGCCACCCACATGAGCTGGTCGAGGTCCGCGTCGTCGTAGACGCGGTGGCCGCTGCTGGCACCCCGGCCCACCGGCGCGATGACGCCGATGGACTCGTAGTAGCGCAACGTGCTGGCCGGCAGCCCGGTCAGGGCGGCCGCCTCCTTGATCGTGTAGGTGTGTCCGGTCGTGGGTGCACTCACCCCTACGACGGTAGGAACTTCAAGTACTCGAAGTCAAAGCCCGGACGGACGGGCTCCAGCCGCACGCTGTCAGCGCGTCCGACGGCGTGCCGAGAGGCGCGGTCAGCGGCGGACGAGGCGCGCCCGGCTGCGCACCAGCGAGCGCGGGAGCACCCGCAGGAGCCCGACGACGGCCTTGTACTGCAGCCCCGGCACCGACAGCACGCGACCCTTGCCGACGTCGTCGAGGCAGTCCGACACGAGCCGGGCCGGGTCGAGCCACATGAAGTCGGGTCCCGGCTTGCTGATGCCGGCCCGCTGCTGGAACTCGGTGTTGGTGAAGCCGGGGCACAGGGCCGTCACCGTGACGCCCGAGCCGGCGAGCTCGCTCGCGAGCCCCTCGCTGAAGGTCGTCACCCAGGCCTTGGCCGCCGAGTAGGACCCCGAGGCGATGAAGCCCGCCACCGACGAGACGTTGACGATGCGACCCCGGCCGCGCTCGCGCATCGCGACCCCGGCCGCGTGCGAGAGCACGAGCACCGCACGGGTGAGCACGTCGAACGCCGCCTCCTCGACCTCGACGTCGTTGCGCAGGAAGCTGCGGCGCTGGCCGTAGCCGGCGTTGTTGACGAGCACGTCCACGGGTCGGTCCGGGTCGGCCACCCGGTCGGCGACGGCCTGCAACGCCCCACGGTCCGAGAGGTCGGCGACGAGCACCTCGGCCGACACGGCATACCTGCTCGTCAGCTCTGCGGCCAGGGCCTCGAGGCGCGCGCGGTCGCGGGCGACGAGCACGAGGTCGTGGCCGCGGGCCGCGAGCTGGCGCGCGAACTCCTGGCCGATGCCGGCGCTGGCGCCCGTGACGAGGGCGGTGGGTCGCGTCGCGCGCTGTGCAGTCATGCGGCTCACCCTAGGCACACGACGTGGTCGCGGCGGTCTAGGGTGGCCGACTGTGCGCATCGCCACCTGGAACGTCAACTCCATCCGGTCCCGCATCGACCGCGTCGCCGCCTGGCTCGAACGCACCGAGGTCGACGTGCTCGCGATCCAGGAGACCAAGGCCCGCGGGGACCAGTTCCCGCTGGAGCGCTTCGAGGCCCTCGGCTACGAGGTGGCCCACCACGGCCTCAGCCAGTGGAACGGCGTCGCGGTCGTCTCGCGCGTCGGCCTCGAGGACGTGCAGGTCGGCTTCGACGGCATGCCCGGCTGGGGCGAGCCGGCGGCGCCCGAGGCCCGCGCCATCGGGGCGCTCTGCAACGGCGTCCGCGTCTGGTCGCTCTACGTGCCCAACGGCCGCGCCCTCGACGACCCGCACCTGGGCTACAAGCTGAGCTGGCTCGACGCGCTGGCCGGAGCCGGTCGGCAGTGGCTCGCCGACGACCCCGAGGCGCAGATCGCGCTCCTCGGCGACTGGAACATCGCTCCGACCAACGCCGACGTGTGGAGCGTCGAGTACTACGAGGGCCGCACGCACACCTCACCCGGCGAGCGCGCCGCGTTCCAGGCCGTCCTCGACGCCGGCTTCAGCGACGTCGTGCGGCCCCACACGAGCGAGCCCGGCACCTTCACCTACTGGGACTACACGCAGCTGCGCTTCCCCAAGCGCCAGGGCATGCGCATCGACTTCGCGCTGTGCTCCCCCGTGCTCGCCCGGCGCGTCGTCGGCGCCGCCATCGACCGCGAGGAGCGCAAGGGCAAGGGCGCGTCGGACCACGCACCGGTCGTCTTCCAGGTCGGCGAGCCGTCGGGGTCCGACGCGTGAAGCGCCACGACCGCCGCGGCATCGTCACGCCCGACGGCGCCATCCTGTCCGTCCACACCCACGCCGACCCCGAGCTGCCGCCGGATGCGCCGACGCTCGTCCTGGCCCACGGGTGGGCCGTCAACCACGAGAGCTGGCTCCCCGTCGTCGGGAGGCTCGCCGACGAGCCGGTCCGGATCGTGCTGTGGGACCAGCGAGGGCACGGACGCTCGACGATCGGGCTGCGCCGGACCGAGATCGCCTCGGTGACGGTCGAGCACACCGGGCGCGACCTCGACGTCGTGCTGCGCAGCGTCGTGCCGCCGACGTCCCCCGTCCTGCTGGCCGGGCACTCGATGGGCGGCATGACGGTCATGGCACTCGCGGAGCACCGGCCCGACCTCTTCGGCTCCCGGGTGCGGGCGGCGCTCCTCGTCGCGACGGCGTCATCGCATGTCGCCCTCGGCGAGCGCACCGGCGAGGCGGCCGTCATGCGCCTGGCCGCCAAGGGCCTGCCGCTGCCCCCGGGAGGCAACGGCCGGATCCGCGCCCTCGTGCGCGGGCTCTTCGGCGACGGCGCCGACCCGGCGGACGTCGAAGCCGCCTGCGAGCAGGTCGCCGCGACGAAGCTGACGACCTTCGCCGCCTTCTACGGTGCGCTGCTCACCGTCGACCAGCGGGCCGGCTTCCCCGCGCTCGAGCGCGTACGGGTCTCCATCGTGGCCGGCCGCCAGGACCCGCTCATGCCGGTGACGCGAGCGCGCGCCCTGCGTGTCGCGCTGCCGCACGCGACGTTCGTCGACATCGCCCGCGGCGGTCACATGCTGCCGTGGGAGGCCACCGAGGTCCTCGCCGACGAGGTGCGCGGTCTGCTCGCGGAGATGCGCGCCAGCACGTCGACCGCCTGAGCAGCCATGACGTCCGGGTCTCGGCCGGCGTCGGACGCCAGCGTGACACGTCTGCCGCCCGACGCTCCCTGTCGGTCAGAGGGCGACGAAGCGGGGCGCGTCGGCGTCTTCCGGCTCGAGCCCGCTCGCGTGCCGACCGGTGACGCCCAGCGTGAACGCGACGGCCGCACCGACCAGGGCCGCGATCGCGCCGCCGAGGAAGACCGTCTGCACCTGCACCACGCCCGCCCCGATGAGGGCGGCGGTGTCGAGTTGGTTCGGCAGGCGCCGGACCGCCTCGAAGTAGCGGTTGAGTCCGATCGAGGTGAGCAGAGCGAGCCCGACGACCATCCCGACCATGCGGGCGACGACGACGAGCGAGCTCGCGACCCCGTGCGCGTGCGCCGGTGAGTCGGCGAGCGCGGCGTTGTTGACGGGGGCGAGGGCCAGGCCCATGCCGAGACCGACGAGGACGAGCACGACCGTGGTCGGCAACGTGCGGCTGACGGAGTCGAGCGTCCAGTGCGCCATGACGAGCATGCCGCCGCCGGCGAGCAGCAGGCCGACGCCGGCCACCGCGCCGTCGCCGAGACGGCGCAGGGACCACCCGCCGACGAGGGCCCCGACGGGGACCGCGAGCAGGAACCGCACGAGCACGAGCGCGGCACCGGTCTCGTCGTAGGAGTCGGTGAGCCGGGCGAGCAGGGGGACGTCGACGACGACCGCGACAAGCGCCGCCCCGACGAGCAGGCTGACGAGGAGGGCGCGCAGACCCCGGGCGCCCACGACACCGCGCGGGATGAGCGGGTCGGCAGCGCGGCGGTGCCACCAGGCCAGGACGAGCAACGCCACCGCGCCGACCGGGAGCAGGCTGTAGCCCAGCGGACCGACGACCTCCTTCTCCGGGTCCGACGACGCGAAGGTCAGCACGAGGCTGCCGAGGGCGACCGCCACGAGCGCGGCCCCGACGAGGTCGGCGCGGCGCAGCACCGACCACCACCGGGGCGCGGTCAGGAGCGCGACGACGAGCAGCAGCCCCAGCCCGGCCATGCCGATGGGGGTCAGCACCCGCGACGTGCCGGCGAAGGGCACGAAGGGCGCTCCCAGGGCGACGTCGGTGACGAGCGCGTCGGGCGCCGCAAGGGCCAGCCCTGTGAGAGCGAGCCCGAGCGTCGTGAGGACAGCGGCCACCACGGTCACGGTCCGACGACGAGGACCCGCCACCGGCGACGGGTCCCAGGGCGGCCCACCGACCGCTCGCCCGACCGCCTCGCCCGGCGCCTCCCCCGACTCCTCCGCCGACTCCGTGGACCGCTCCCCCGAAGGTTGCCCCGCCGGAAGCCCGCGGGTGCCGAGGAGGTGGATGACGGCATACAGCACAAGGGCCGCGGCGACGTTGAGCCAGAAGATCGCCCGCCACCCCGACCACGCGAGCACCAGGGCGCCGACCACCGGCCCGAGCACCGAACCCAGCTCCTGCACGGCACCGACGACCCCGAGCGGCGTGCCACGGCGGTGCGGGGGCCACAGGTCGGCGACGAGCGCGAGCGTCGCCGGCACGAGCCCGCCACCACCGATGCCCTGGAGCACACGGCCCGTGACGAGCACCGGCATCTCGACCGCGAGCGCCGTGACGGCCGAGCCCACGACGAAGACGAGGAGGCAGCCGAGCAGGATGCGCCGCCGGTCGAGCAGGTCGGACAGGCGGCCGATGAGCGGCAGGACCGCGATGTAGCCGAGCAGGAAGCCGGAGATGATCGGCGTCGCCCGCTGGAGGGCGTCGATGCCGATGCCGACCCCGGCCATCATGTCGGTCAGGGCGAGGACGACGACGTAGGTGTCGGCGGCAGCGAGCGCGACGGCCGCGGAGGCCGCGGAGAGCAGCGCGAGGCGGTGGGGGCCGGCGCTCGTCGCAGGTCCGGCGACCGGCGGGGCGGAGGAGGTCACCGGCAGGTCAGGGCTTGGTGATCGTCACGGGCTGGCCGTACTGGTCGAGCGTCAGGGTGTAGGTCGAGCTGGTGCCCGCCCCGAAGAACGGACCGACGAGGACGACCTGCCGCAGCTCCTGCGCGTCGGTCAGGCCGTAGGTCGCCGTGAAGGTGCCGGTGCTGTCGCCGATGAGGAAGAGGTCGGTGACCGCCTTGCCGGGCAGGCCCCCCTTGATGGTCGTGAGCACCTCGGAGCCCTGGCGCACCTTGTCGCCCGCGACCGGCGACGTCGTCGCGGTCAGCAGCGTCGTCAGACCCTTGTCCGGGGAGAAGAGCGTCGCCGGGTCGGGCAGCCCGAAGGTCTTGGGGTCGATCTTGTTGGTGCCCGGGATGAACGGCAGCTTGGCGTAGACGTCACCGTCGAGCGAGGTGATCTCTGCGTCGGCCTGCACGCCCTTGAGCGTCACCTTGAAAGTGCCCTTGAAGGCCGGCGGGTGCTTGCCCCAACCGTCGGCTGAGACCACGCCCGTGGCGCCCTGCGGCACGTTGGCGCTCGCCAGCTTCAGGTGCACCGACGGCGCGGCGTCGACCTTCGCCTTGGCGGCTGCGAGCTGCTGCGCCGGTGACTGCTGCGTCGCTCCCGAGGTGGTCCCCGAGTCGCTCGAGCAGGCCGCCACCGGGACGACGCAGAGCGCCGAGAGGGCAGCGGCGGCGAGCTTTGCCTGGATGCGCATGGTGGTCAGGCTAACCGAGGCGGGACCGCGCTCCGGGCGGGCCGCTCGGACGTCTGCGTCGATGTGGGTATGGCTAGGGTCGGGGACGATCACGGCGGGACCACCCCGCCACCTGACGAAGGAGCACGAACCATGGCCCTGCTCGGACTGATCCTGCTGCTGGTCGGCGCCGGGGCCGGCGTCGTCACCTACCTCGCGACCCACGCGGCCGCCGGGACGGTCGCGGTCTCCGCCTTCGGCTTCACGCGCAACGCGACGCCCTTCGAGCTCGTGCTCTACGGCGCGGTCGCGGTCCTGCTCTTCGCCATCGGCTGGGCCATGGTCGCCGCCGCGGCCCGTCGGCGCGCCCGCGTGCGACGCGAGGAGAAAGAGGCGGCTCGCCTGGCCGAGGTCGAGGAGACCGCCGAGGCCGCCCGCCGCGACCACGAGCACCGCTTCGAGGAGGCCCGCCTGCGCGACGAGGACCTGCGCCGCCGCGAGAGCGAGCTGTCCGCGCGGCACGAGGGTCTCGACACCCGCGAGGCCGAGCTCGCCCGCCGCGAGGCCGAGTGGCGCGAGCGCGAGGGCCCTTCGGTCGCCGACGTCGTGACCGGCCGCGCCGAGGGCAGCGTCAGCGACGGCACCGCGTCGTGGGCCGACGAGTCGTCCACCGCCGACAGCCGCCGCTCCGACACCCACCACACCGACTCCGGTCACACGGACGCCACGAGCGCCGACAGTGGCTACACCGAGTCGATTGACCCGACGGACTCCACGCACGCAACGGACTCCTCGCACGCCGACTCGGTGCCTGCCGGCGAGCGCCAGCAGCGCGACGGGGCGGTGTGAGGGACCACACGGCATACGTCTTCGACCTCGACGGCGTCGTGCGGGACTTCACCCCGGGCGACGCCGACCCGGGCATCGAGGCGGCCCTGGGGCTGCCCGCCGGGCACGTCGCCGCGACGGCGTTCCGCAGCGAGCTGCTCCTGCCGACCATCACGGGCCGGCGCACCTTCGACGAGTGGTATGCCGCAATCTGCGTCGCGCTCGAGGACGTCGTCCCCGAGCCGGCGCGGGTGCGCGAGCACATGACGCGCTGGCGCGAGCACCGCGGCTCGGTCATCGACGAGACCGTCGAGCGGCTCGAGGCGCTGCGCTCGGCAGGCCACCGCACCTACGTCTTCACCAACGGCACCGACTACGTGCCGCAGGAGCTGGAGCTGCTCGGGATCACCCGGCTCTTCGACGGCCTGCTCAACAGCGCGGACTTCGGCGTGGTAAAGCCCGACCCGCTGGCGTATGCCGCCGCCCACCGAGCGATCGAGGCCGACCTCGGGCGCGTGGTGGCCCGCGACGAGGTGTGGTTCACGGACGACCGCGACGAGAACGTCGCGGCCGCCCGTGAGTTCGGTTGGGACGCAGAGGTCTTCAGCCGAGGGTGAGCGACTCCCCCGCCGCGTCGACGCCGACCTGGACGGTGGCACCGTCGCGGACCTCGCCCGAGAGCAGCCCCCGGGCCAGCCGGTCGCCGATCTCGCGCTGCACGAGCCGGCGCAGCGGCCTGGCGCCGTAGGCCGGGTCGTAGCCACGGGCGGCGAGCCACTGGCGTGCCTCGTCGGTGACCTCGAGGGTGATGCGCCGGTCGGCCAGCCGCTCAGCGAAGGCCCGCACCTGCAGGTCGACGATGTGCGCGAGGTCGTCGCGGCTCAGGGCGTCGAAGACGACGACCTCGTCGAGCCGGTTGAGGAACTCCGGCTTGAACGACGAGCGCACGACGCCCATGACCGACTCGCGACGTGCCTCGGGGCTGAGCAGCGGGTCGGTGAGGAACTGCGACCCGAGGTTGGAGGTCAGCACGAGGATGACGTTGCGGAAGTCGACCGTGCGACCCTGCCCGTCGGTGAGGCGGCCGTCGTCGAGCACCTGGAGCAGGATGTCGAACGTCTCGGGGTGGGCCTTCTCGACCTCGTCGAGCAGGATGACCGAGTAGGGCCGGCGACGCACGGCCTCGGTGAGCTGGCCGCCCTCCTCGTAGCCGACGTAGCCGGGAGGGGCACCGATGAGGCGGGCGACCGAGTGGCGCTCGGAGTACTCCGACATGTCGATGCGGACCATGGCCCGCTCGTCGTCGAAGAGGAAGTCGGCGAGGCTCTTGGCGAGCTCGGTCTTGCCGACCCCCGTCGGGCCGAGGAAGAGGAAGCTGCCGGTGGGGCGGTCGGGGTCCGAGACCCCGGCCCTGGTGCGGCGCACCGCGTCGGAGACGGCCCGCACGGCGTCGGCCTGGCCGATGAGGCGGGCGCCGATGTGCTGCTCCATGTGCAGCAGCTTCTCGGACTCGCCCTCCATGAGCCGTCCGGCCGGGATGCCGGTCCAGGCCGAGATGACGTCGGCGATGTCGTCGGCGCCGACCTCCTCCTTGACCATGGGCTCCTCGTCGACGGACGTGGCAGCGGCCTCGCGCTCCTGGGCGGTGGCCAGCTGCTTCTCGAGCGCGGGGATGTCGCCGTAGGCGATCTTCGACGCGCCGGCGAGGTCACCCTCACGCTGGAGCCGGTCGGCCTGCACGCGGAGGTCGTCGATCCTGGCCTTGATGTCGCCGACGGCGTTGAGGCCGGCCTTCTCGGCCTCCCACCGGGCGTTGAGCGCGGCGAGCTCCTCGCTGCGGTCGGCGAGGTCCTTGCGCAGCCGCTCGAGGCGGTCGCGCGAGGCGGCGTCGGTCTCCTGCTCGAGCGCGAACTCCTCCATCTTGAGCCGGTCGACGGACCGACGCAGCTCGTCGATCTCGACCGGGCTGGAGTCGATCTCCATGCGCAGCCGCGACGCGGCCTCGTCGATGAGGTCGATGGCCTTGTCGGGCAGCTGACGGCCGCTGATGTAGCGGTCGGACAGCGAGGCCGCGGCGACGAGCGCCGAGTCGGCGATGGTCACCTTGTGGTGGGCCTCGTAGCGCTCCTTGAGCCCGCGCAGGATCGCGATGGTGTCCTCGACCGACGGCTCGCCGACGAAGACCTGCTGGAAGCGGCGCTCGAGCGCGGCGTCCTTCTCGATGTGCTTGCGGTACTCGTCCAGCGTCGTCGCGCCGACGAGGCGCAGCTCGCCGCGGGCGAGCATGGGCTTGAGCATGTTGCCGGCGTCCATGGCGCCCTCGCCGCCGGCGCCCGCACCGACGACGGTGTGGATCTCGTCGATGAAGGTGACGATCTGGCCGTCGCTGCCCTTGATCTCCTCGAGGACGGCCTTGAGGCGCTCCTCGAACTCGCCGCGGTACTTCGCCCCGGCGAGCATCGCCCCGAGGTCGAGGGAGTAGAGGGTCTTGTCGCGCAGGCTCTCGGGCACGTCGCCCTCGACGATGCGCTGGGCGAGGCCCTCGACGACGGCGGTCTTGCCGACGCCGGGCTCACCGATGAGGACGGGGTTGTTCTTCGTGCGGCGGGACAGGACCTGCACGACGCGGCGGATCTCGGCGTCGCGGCCGATGACGGGGTCGAGCTTGCCCTCACGGGCGCGGGCTGTGAGGTCCGTGCCGTACTTGGCCAGCGCCTCGAAGGTGCCCTCGGGGTTGTCGGAGGTGACGGGGCGGCCGCCGCGCAGCTCGGGGATGGCCTTCTCGATCGCGTCGGCGTCGAGGCCGAACTGCCCGGTGCGGGCGAGGGCGAGCAGCAGGTGGTCGGTGGAGACGTAGGAGTCGCCCATGGCCGTCATGTACTGCTGCGCCTGCTGGAGCGCCCGCGCCGCGGTGGGCGAGAGCTGCGGCTGCTGGGTGCCTCCGGTGACCTGCGGCATCGAGGCCATGGCGCGCTCGGCCGCGGCCGTCGCTGCGGCGACGCTGGAACCGCCGGCGGTGAGCAGGGCCGGTGTCGTCGTGCCGCCCTGGGCTGCCAACGCGAGCAGCAGGTGAGCCGGCTCGATGTTCGGGTGGTGCTTGCCGGTCGCGGTGGTCGCGGCCTGGGCGAAGGCCTCCTGAGCCTTGTTGGTCAGCTGTAGGTCCATGCGTGCTCCTGGTGCGGGGATGAGGTCACTGGCGTCAACCGGCGCTGACTTGAGTGTATTCCACTCAACTTCGTGCGGGCACGGGAAGGTGACGTATGCCGCGTGGCGCGCCCCGGCACGCACCCTCCCGGCGCTCGACCCTGGCCGACCTAGGC
The DNA here is from genome assembly GCF_039532035.1 of Terrabacter carboxydivorans. Lineage (NCBI taxonomy): Bacteria > Bacillati > Actinomycetota > Actinomycetes > Micrococcales > Intrasporangiaceae > Terrabacter > Terrabacter carboxydivorans. The sequence continues at coordinate 45,919 of NZ_BAAARE010000007.1, forward strand.
TCACGGCATGGACCGAAGCACGCTCGCCGAGCAGCTGCGCGCCGCGCGCTTCCGCACGACCCAGTTCCGGACGGGCTACGCCGAGGACGCCGTCGACGACCTCGTCGACCAGCTCGTCGGCCAGCTCGGCATGGGGGTGGCCGACGAGGAGATCCTCGCGACCGTCGCGGCGAGCCCCTTCCCGACGACCACGGCGCGACGCGGCTACGAGATGGCCGACGTCGACAGCCTGCTCGACACCGTGACGACCGCGCTGGGTGGCACTCCTGCGCCCGCGAGCGCCCACGCCGTCTCCGGCAGCGGCGAGTCGGGCCGCGGTGACGCGGGCCGCGACCTCCCGCCCGCCATCATCGAGCCGCCGCGCGGCTTCCTGTCTCGCCTGCTCGGCCGCTGACTCGCTGGCCCGTGACGCGCTGACTCCGGTGCAGCTGTCCCGGCGACCCGGCGATCCGCGGACCCACTGGCTCCGGTGCAGCTGTGCGCGTGACGCGCTGACCCGCCGACCTGCTGCCCCGCGACCCGGTGATGCGCTGAGCCGGTGACCCGTTCTGACTCAGTCGCGAGGGTCCGGGTCGTACCACCCGCCGTGCTCGGCGGCGAGCGCGGCGAAGCGCACGGCGTACGCAGGGTCGGAGGGCGTGCGCACGTAGACCGCCCACTCGTGGTCCTGGGCGTCGTCCTCGCCGGCGAGGGCCTCACGCACGACCCGCACGTCGGCCAGGCCCTCCGCCTCGAGGTCGTCGGCGAGCGACTCGGCGGTCTCGCGCTCGGGCAGCACGATGAGGTGCTCCCCCGGCGCGTCCCCGGCAGGCGTCGTGTCCACGGCCCCAGCGTAGGGCGGTCAGACGACGTCGTCGGGCTCGGCACCCGTCTCGATGACGCGCCGCGCGACCTCGCGCAGCTTGGTGTTGTGGTCCTGCGACGCGCGCCGCAGCACCTCGAACGCCTCCTCCGAGGTGATGCGGTGGCGCTCGATGAGGATGCCCATCGCCTGGCCGACGAGGCGGTGGCTCTCGACGGCCCGCTCGAGGTTCGCCTCGTTCTGGCGGACCCGGTCCACCATGACGATGCGGTCCACCGACTGAGCCAGGCAGTGCAGGAGCAGCTCCGCCAGGGTGCGCTCCGCGGCATCCTCGTGCGGCGGGTGGGCGGTGTCGACCCAGACCCGGCACGTGGCGTGGCCGCCGGTGGACTCGATGAGGATGCCGGGGGCGTGGCCGGATGCCTGGGGAGCGCCGTCGACGTCATGGGGCAGGGACAGCACCGACAGCGCGAGCGAGGACAGGGCCGCCGGCGGGACGACGCCCGAGGCGCTCGCGTGCAGGTCGTGCTGGGTGGTGCGCACGCGCAGCACCGCCTCGCCGTCGAGGACCTCGCCGATGGCCGCGCCCGCGACGGCGAGCGCCTCCTCGAGGTCGTCGGACCGCACCAGCTGGCGGGCCGCTGCCCGGGTGCGGGCGGCGCCCGGGCGTCCGGATGCGTCGGTCGCGTCGGTGGCTGCGGTCGCCGGGCGCGGGACGCTCACGGGGGGCCTCCAGAGTATGCGTGGGAAGGCCCGCGTACTTGGAGGCAGCACAGTGTTGCATCCCGTCGCGCCGCGCGGCAAAAACGACACGACGGACCTTTCCCGTCACCCCGGTCGGCACGGGTCACAAGGATGCTCGCGGGAGCTCAGGGGCCACGCCCGGCCCACCGGGAAGCCCCAGGAGCCCGAGGAGCCCTAGGAGCCCTGGGAGCCCGGGGAGCCCGGGGAGCCCGGGGAGCCCGAGGAGCCCGAGGAGCCCGGGGACGCGACGACCTCCGGGGCCGCGAGGGCTCCCGGAGGTCGGCGCAGGTCGTCCCGGCTCAGGCCCGGTCGGGGTCCTGGCCGCTCTCGACGACGCGCGCCGCGATCTCGCGCAGCTTGATGTTGCGGTTGAGCGAGGCCTGCCGGAGCATCTCGAAGCTCTGCTTCGCCGTGATGCGGTGGCGCTCGATGAGGACGCCGACGGCGTGACCGATGAGGCGGTGGCTCTCGATGGCCTGCTCGAGCTGGCGCTCCTTGTCCGCGCGGGCCTGGCGGGCGATCACGCGGTCGACGGCCTGCCCCAGCGACTGGGCGAGCAGGTCGCCGACGATGAGCTCGTCGCTCGAGACGATCCGCGGCTCGTCGAACTGCACCCAGGACCGGCAGTCGCCCTCGTGCGCCGTGGGCACGAGCAGCAGTCCCTCGCGCTTCTCCCCGACGAGCACGTCGCGGCCGTGCGGCTCCGACAGGAGCCCGCGCCGGATGCCCTCGTCGAGCTCGGAGACGTCGACGCGACCGCGCGGCGACAGCACGACCGACTCGCCCTTGCTCGGCGAGACGCTCAGGGTCACCTCGCCGTCGAAGAGCACGGTGAAGCCCGTGACGGCGGTGGCGAGGACCTGGTCGAGGTCGTCGGCCGTCGCGAGGTCGACCGCGATGCGTGCTGCGAGCTCGCGCCGCATGCGCGACTCGCGCTCCCGGGTCTCGTCGCGGACGACGGCGATGATGAACCCGTCGTGGTCGGCGGTGCCGGGCACCGAGGCCGAGCGCACGTGCACCCACGCCTCTCCGCCGCCCCGACGGAGGATGCGGTAGCGGTCGTCCTCCACCGGGTGACCTGCTCGGAGGAGGTCCATGCGCCTGCCGTGCTGCTCGTGCTCGACGGCCGACTGAGACTCTGGCACCCACCACGGGTAGGGCGGGACGAGCGGACCGTCTGCGAGCGACCAGCCGAACGTGCGGGTGAAGACGTCGTTGACCTGGACCACGAGGCCGTCGGCGTCGACGACGACGAACGGCTCCTGGATGGCGCCGAGGATGGCCCGCAGCCACGACGCGTCGCGCGAGCGGGAACGAGCCCGGACGAGGTTGGCCGCCAGCCGCGCGCGCAGCTCCACCGGCTGGAAGGGCTTGACGACGTAGTCGTCGGCGCCCTCGAGCAGTCCGGTGGTGCTGGCCTCCACGCCTGCGCGCGCCGACAGGAGCACGACCGGCAGGTCGCGCAGCTGGGGGTCGGCACGGATCTCGCGCACCAGCGTGAGGCCGTCCATGCGCGGCATCATGACGTCGGCCAGCACGATCGAGGGTCGTCGCGCGCGGAGGTGCTCGAGCGCCTCGACCCCGTCACGCACCGACACGACGTCGTAGTCGACGACGCAGTGGCGGGCGATGTAGTCGCGCATGTCGTGGTTGTCTTCGACGACGAGCAGCGTCGGTCGCACCCCGCCGGCCGCGGGCTGGGTCGACATGGGCGACGTGGACGACGTGGAGGCGCCCACCTCGCCGTGGGAGCCGGGGACCATGCGGGCCGCGACGTCGTCCCGGACGACCCAGCTGCTGGCCTCGTGGATGAAGGACTCGGCCGACCTCGGCGTGATCGACGGGCGTAGCGCCGCGTGCGCTGCCGGCTCACCCCACGGGAACGACACGGCGAAGGTGCTGCCGCTCCCCGGCTCCGACTCGACGGCGATGCGCCCGCCCATGAGGTCGACGAGCTGGCGCACGAGCGACAGGCCGATGCCGGCGCCCTCGCGTGAGCGACGGTCCTCGCCGCGGTCGAGCTGGCGGAACCGGTCGAAGACGTGGACCAGGTCCTCCTCGGCGATGCCGATGCCCGTGTCGGTCACCGCCACGGAGAACCCCGTAGCGCCGCTGGTGAGGCGCAGCTCGATGCCGCCGCGGGGCGTGAACTTCAGCGCGTTGGCGAGCAGGTTGAGCACGGTGCGCTCGAACATGTCGACGTCGACGTAGACCTCGTGGTCGAGCTCGTCGCAGACGACCTCGAAGGTCAGTCCGGTGCGCTCGATGGCGGGCCGGAAGTTCGCCGCGATGCCGGCGACGAGCTCCTCGACGTCGGCCTGCACGACGTGCGGCTCGACCCCTCCGGCCTCGATGCGCGTGAGGTCGAGGATGCGGTCGACGAGACCGGTGAGGCGCTCGGTGTTGCGCCGGATCAGCTCGAACCGCTGACGCTGCTCGGGGTCGAGACCGTCGGCGGCGAGGGCGTCCTGCACCGGTCCGGCGATGAGCGTCAGGGGCGTGCGCAGCTCGTGGCTGACGTTGGCGAAGAAGTCGGTCTTGACCGCGTCGAGCTCGGTCAGGGCCTCAGCCCGATGGCGCTCGTCCTGCAGGCGACGGATCCCGCTCAGGGCCATGGCCACGTGCGACGCGCACATCTCGGCGTACACCTGCAGCGCCGGACCCCACGGCTGGCGGGGGTTCTCGGTCAGGAGCAGGTGCCCCGAGGGCTCGGCGACACCGGCCTCGACCACCGGCACGACGTGGACGGTCCGGCCCTCCGCGTCGACCGTCGGCAGCGGCTCGCCCTCCGGGGCCAGGCGCAGGTCGACCGCCAGGTGGTCGTGGTTGTCCGAGCGGAGCACGCGCAGACAGCGCACTCGCACGTCCTCGGGGTCAGTGGCGTCGGCGAGGGCCTCGAACAGCCGGCCCGACACGTCGGCACGGCGCTCGGCGAGCACCTTGGCCGTGGTCTCGGTGGCGACGTTGAGCACTCCGACGACGGAGCCCGCGTCGTCGTGGATGGCGCCGTAGGACCACGTGAAGTAGGCCTCCTCGAGGAAGCCTGCACGGTCGACCACGAGCAGCTCGTCCTCGACCCACGTCGCTCCACCGCCGCCGGTGACCTCGGCGAACATCGGCGAGATGACGTCCCAGACCTCAGGCCACACCTCGCGGACCGGTCGCGACCAGGCGCCCGGGTGCTTGGTCTCGCCGAGCAGGGTGCGGTAGCCGTCGTTGTAGAGCATGAGCAGGTCGGGCCCCCAGCACACGAGCATGGGGAACCGCGACGAGAGGCAGACGTCGACGAGGGTGCGCAGGTTGGGCGGCCAGCTCTCGACCGGCCCGAGGGGCGTGCTCGACCAGTCAGTGCGGTCGAACAGCTCTCGCATCTCGCTCCTGGCGGCCGACAGGGAGTCGGTGCGGTCGTCCTCGGGGACGACGCCCGAGGGGACGCCCTCAGGGTGCTGCGGGGTCACACGACCTCCGGGAGAGGGATCAAGAACTGCCTCCGGGGGCATTTCGCAACGACGCGCCCCGTCTGCTCGAGGCAGGGACAGTCTGTCACACGGCCCGCGCACGGACGTCAGTTCAGCGACCCGGCCTCCACACCACCAGCGCCTGGGACGAGGTCGCCCGCGGCGGCCGCTGCCCGGGACGGACCGCCATGATCTCGCCGCGCGGGCCTACCGCGAAGACGCGGGCGCCCGAGGACAGGGCCGCCTGGGCCGACGCGAGCTCGGCCGAGAGCTCCTCGACCCGCGAGCGCAGCGCCGCGACGTGGTTCTCCAGGTCGAGGATGCGCTGGATGCCGGCCAGCGACACCCCCTCCTGAGAGAGCCGCTGCACCTCGCGGAGCAGCTCGACGTCGCGGGTGCTGTAGCGGCGGCCTCCCCCACGCGTGCGCGAGGGGGAGACGAGGCCGAGACGGTCGTACTGCCGCAGCGTCTGCGCGTGCATGCCGGCGAGCTCGGCCGCGACGGAGATGACGAAGACGGGGGCGTCGTCGTCGTGCCCACCGGGACGGGCGCTCTTGCGAGCCATCGTCGTCACCTCCTCTCGTCGGTCTCTCGTCGGGTCTCGTGTCAGGACCTGATCGGCCCGGGTCAGGCCCGGGCGCGCTGGAACAGGTCGGCCCGGGGGTCGTGGCCGTCCTCGGCCGCGGCCATCTTCTCGACGGCCTCGCGGGCCTCGTCGGTCAGTCGCTGGGGCACCACCACCTGCACCTTGGCCAGCAGGTCGCCGACATGGTCGCCGCGCTTGACGCCGCGGCCCTTGAGCCGCAGCACGCGTCCGCTCGGCGTGCCGGGGGCGATCTTGACCTTGACGGAGCCGCCGTCGAGCGTCGGCACCGCGACCGTCGCGCCGAGCGCCGCCTCGGCGAAGGTGACCGGAAGGTCGAGCGTCAGGTTGTCGCCGTCGCGCCCGAAGACCGGGTGCTTGTCGACCGCGACGGTGAGGATGAGGTCACCGGCGGGCGCACCGGGGTCACCCTGACGGCCCTTGCCGCGCAAGCGGATCCGCTGGCCGTCCTTGACCCCGGCGGGGATGCGGGCGTTGATACGGCCGAGGTCGGGCGAGCTGAGCGAGACGGTCGAGCCCTCGACCGCGTCGCGGAAGGGGATGCGGGTGTTGGCCTGCACGTCGGTGCCCGTACGCGGACCGCCCGTGGCCCCGAAGCCGCCGTAGCCGGCGCCTGGCGCTCCCCCGCCGAACATCTGGCCGAGGATGTCCTCGAGGTTCGGCTGGGCACCGGCACCACCGGTGTTGAAACGCACGCGCTGGCCGCCCGGGCCGCCGGCTCCGCCGGCGCCACCGAACGCGGAGAAGATGTCCTCGAAGCCGGCGCCCTGACCCCCGGCGCCGCCGGCGGTGAAGCGGGCACCCCCGTGCGACATGGCGCGGATGGCGTCGTACTCCCGGCGCTTCTCGGGATCGCTGAGGACGGCATACGCCTCCCCGACCTCCTTGAAGCGCTCCTCGGCCTTGGTGTCGCCGACGTTGTGGTCGGGGTGCATGGTGCGGGCGACCTTGCGGTAGGTCTTCTTGATCGTCGCCGCGTCGGCGTCCTGGGGCACGCCGAGGATCGCGTAGAAGTCCTTCTCGAACCAGTCCTGACTAGCCATGGCGCACCTCCTCCTTCACGGGAGCACTCTCGCTGCTCCCATCATCGGGTATGCCGCCGGGCTGCGTGGGCAGCCCGGCGGCGGACGTCTCAGGCGGGGTCGGCAACCGACACCCGTGCGGCGCGGACGAGCCGGTCACCGATGCGGTAGCCCGGCTGGAGCACCTGGACGACCGTGGTGCCCGTGGCGCCCTCGGGAAGCTCGGCCTCGACGTGCATGAGGGCCTCGTGCACGTTGGGGTCGAACTCCTGGCCGGCCTCGCCCACGCGCTCGACGCCGAAGCGTCCGAGCGTGGACTCGAGCTTGTCGGCGATGGCCGCGAACGGCCCAGCGGCGAGGTCGCCGGCCTGCCGCGCCATGTGGATGTCGTCGAGCACCGGCAGGAGCGACTCGACGACGCTGCCCACCGCGGTGTGGCGGATGACCTCACGGTCACGGTCGACGCGCTTCTTGTAGTTGACGTACTCGGCCTGCAGTCGCTGCAGGTCCGCGAGCAGCGTCGCGGCCATGGTGTCCTCCTCGGCGAGGGCGACCCCTTCGGGCTCCTCCCCGTCCGCGGGCCGGGCCGACGTGCCGGCCTGACCCTGCTCGGCGGACCGGCTCGAGGTGTGGTCGAACTCGTCCTCGCCCCCGGGCTCGGACGAGGCGCCCGGGCCGCCCTCGTAGTACGTGTGGTGGCGCTCCCCGTGCGGCGATCCGCCTGGGCCGCCGGAGCTGGCGGAACCGCCACGGGGCGGGGTGCCGGCGGCGTCGCCGCCGGCACCCGTCGCGCCCGTGCCGGTCACGTCGGGCTGCTCGCCCGACGTGCCCTGGCCGGTGCCGTCGGACTCGGTCACTTGGCGTCCTTGGCCTCGTCGTCGTCGACGACCTCGGCGACGACGACGTCGTCGTCCGCGCCGTGCGAGGCGCCGGACGTGCCCTCGCCGGACGGCGCGCCGTCCTGCTCACCGGCAGCGCCGGCGGCGTTGGCGGAGGCCTGCTCGGAGGCGTAGACGGCCTGGCCCATGGCCTGGGACTTCGTGTTGAGGTCCTCGACCTTGGCCTTGATGTCGTCCGCGCTGGCCTCCGAGCCCTCGGCGATGGACGCCTTGAGGTCGGCGAGCGACTCCTCCACCGGCGTCTTGACGTCGGCGGGGACCTTGTCGCCCGACTCCTTGAGGAAGGACTCGGTCGAGAAGACGAGCTGCTCGGCCTGGTTGCGGACCTCGGCCTCCTCGCGACGCTTCCGGTCCTCGTCGGCGTGCGCCTCGGCGTCCTTGACCATCTTGTCGATCTCTTCCTTCGACAGCGCCGAGCCGCCGGTGATCGTCATCTTCTGCTCCTTGCCGGTGCCCTGGTCCTTGGCACTGACGTTGACGATGCCGTTGGCGTCGATGTCGAAGGTGACCTCGATCTTCGGCACGCCACGCGGAGCGGGAGCGATGCCGGTCAGCTCGAAGGTGCCGAGCGACTTGTTGTGCTGGGCGATCTCGCGCTCACCCTGGAAGACCTGGATGAGGACCGACGGCTGGTTGTCGTCGGCGGTGCTGAAGATCTCGGAGCGCTTCGTCGGGATGGCGGTGTTGCGCTCGATGAGCTTGGTGAACAGGCCACCCTTGGTCTCGATGCCGAGGGAGAGCGGCGTGACGTCGATGAGCAGGACGTCCTTGCGCTCGCCCTTGAGGACGCCGGCCTGCAGGCTCGCGCCCATGGCCACGACCTCGTCGGGGTTGACGCCCTTGTTGGGGGCCTTGCCGCCGGTCAGCTCGGTGACGAGCGCGGTGACGGCCGGCATACGGGTGGAGCCACCGACGAGCACGACGTGGTCGATGTCGGCGACCTTGATGCCGGCGTCCTCGATGACCTTGTGGAACGGCGCCTTGGTGCGGTCGAGGAGCGACTTGGTCATCTGCTCGAACTGCGCACGCGTCAGGGTCTCGTCGAGGTGGATCGGGCCCTCGGGCGTCATCGAGATGTACTGCGCCGAGATGTTGGTGCTCGTCGCGGTGGAGAGCTCCTTCTTGGCGCGCTCGGCCTCGTCGCGGAGGCGCTGCATCGCGATCTTGTCCTTGGACAGGTCCTGGCCCGTCTTGTTCTTCACCTGCGTGATGAGGTGCTGCACGACGACGTCGTCCCAGTCGTCACCACCGAGGTGGTTGTCACCGTTGGTGGCACGCACCTGGATGGTGGCGAAGCCGTCCTCGGCGTCCTTGCCGACCTCGAGGAGGGACACGTCGAACGTGCCGCCACCGAGGTCGAACACGAGGATGAGCTCGTCCTCCTTGCCCTTGTCGAGGCCGTAGGCGAGCGCCGCAGCGGTGGGCTCGTTGACGATGCGCAGCACGTTGAGGCCCGCGATCTCACCGGCCTCCTTGGTGGCCTGGCGCTCGGCGTCGTCGAAGTAGGCGGGGACGGTGATGACGGCGTCGGTCACCGACTCGCCGAGGTAGGACTCGGCGTCGCGCTTGAGCTTCTGCAGGATGCGGGCGCTGATCTCCTGCGCCGTGTAGGTCTTGCCGTCGATCTCGGGCGACTTCCAGTCGGTGCCCATGTGGCGCTTGACCGAGCGGATCGTCCGGTCGACGTTGGTGACGGCCTGGCGCTTGGCGACCTCACCGACGAGCACCTCGCCGTTCTTGGAGAACGCGACGACGGACGGCGTCGTGCGCCCGCCCTCGGCGTTCGCGATGATGCTCGGCTCGCCGCCCTCGAGGACGGAGACGGCCGAGTTGGTGGTACCGAGGTCAATTCCGACCGCACGTGCCATGGGTGACTCCTTGTGAGCTAGGTGGAGATCGTGATGCTGGTGGTCTGGTGAAACAGGTCCTCGCTCAATCTGCTCCGGCTCCGGCGTGATTGTCAAAACCAGACTCGCAAATCTTGCGTTCACCCGACTCAACTCTGGGCGCGGCGCGATTGTTCCCGGGCATCCCGAACTACGCCGGGGAACCGGCCACCTTCCTGACGGGCGGCGGTCGGCCGCACCAATGTGAGGCCGAGGTCAGGCAGGCGTCAGGTCGTCAGGTGCCGGGCAGCCGTCAGGCAGCCGTCAGGCAGTCGGCCCCGGCAGCCGGACGCTCGCCACGGTGGTCAGCACGGGGTGGGCGTCGTCACCGTCCCGGATCTCACCGCCGCGCCAGACGATCGAGAGGTCGCGCCCCTGCACGGTCAGCTGCGCGAGGCAGTTGTCGAACCACGGGCCGTCGGTGACGACCCAGGGGTAGCGCGGGTCCGGCACGTCCTTGGAGTGCTGGGCCACGAACCTCATGGGCCGCACCAGCCCGCGTGCGAACGCCGACATCATGACGCGCACCATCCGGGGCATCGGGTTGCGGATCGGGGAGCACACGGCCTGCACGATCCGTGAGCTCGCGCCGTGGCGGGTCCTGGCGTCCACGACCTCGGCGACGTAGGAGTTGTGGACGTCCCCGGAGAGGAAGACGACGCTCGCCGGGGCGCGGCCGCGCTGACCGCGGGCCACCTCCATGACCATCTCGAAGACCTCGACGAAGCCGTCGTTGAACGCGGCCCAGTGCTCGAGGTCGATGGACTGGCGCGCCTTCTCGGCGCCCGCCGCGGCGACACGCCCGTGCGTCCCCATCGCGAGGGTCTCGTCGATGGCCTCGAGGTCGTGCAGGCCCGGTGGCAGCAGGAACGGCAGGGAGGTCCCGATGAGCAGGTGCTCGACGTCACCGGTCAGCTGCTCGTCGAGCCAGCGCATCTCGTCGGGGTCGAGCATCGAGCGGTGCTGGGGCTCGAGGACGCGGGCGGCGCGCGAGTCCACGATGACGAGCCGGCTGTCGCCGAGGTCGCGGCGGTAGCTCCAGCGGTAGACCTCGGGGTGCCGGTCGGTCCGGCGCACGAGGTCGAAGACGGCCTCGGTCAGGTCGAGCTCGGAGGCACCGCCGGACCGAGACTCCGCCAGGACGCGGGCGTAGATCTCGTCGTCGGCGAGCTGGGCCGGCGAGAGGTTGCCGATGTGCTGGTAGACCCAGTACGACGCGAGACCGCCCATGAGCCGCTCGTGCCACCACGGCGTGCGGTTGATCTCCTCGTGCCAGGTCCACGAGGTGTTCCAGTCGTCGCGGATGTCGTGGTCGTCGAAGATCATGCAGCTCGGGACGGTGGAGAGCAGCCAGCGGTTGGCCTCGTCGCCCCAGGCCAGCTGGTAGAGGTGGGAGTACTCCTCGTAGTCCTTGATCTCCTCTCCCGGCGGCTCCTCGAGGCTGCGCCTCGCGGCGATGAACTTGCGCATCGCCTCGGAGGTCTCGTCGGCGTAGACCTGGTCGCCGATGAAGGCCACGAGGTCGGGCCAGTCCTCCTCGCCGCGGGCCAGCGCCAGCGCCAGGGTGCGCAGCGCGTCGACGCCGTTGGTCTGGTGGCCCTTGCGGTCGTGCGGGACCGAGGTGCGGCAGGACCCGAAGAGCAGACGCGTGGGCCGCTCGCGGTCGATGGTGCGGATGCGGGGCGGCGGGAACGCGCTGTCCGGCTCGGGCCACACCTGCACGCCGTCGATGCTGACGGCATAGTCCCAGGCGCCGCCCGGCTCGAGCCCGTCGACGACGACGAGCGCGTAGTGGTGGCCCTTCACGGCGAAGGTCGGCGCCGTCCAGTCGCGCCCGTCCACGTGGACGGTGACGGCGGCGGACGCTGCGGCCTCGACCCACACGGTCGCGTCGGTCTCGCCGATGTAGCGCAGCATCGGGCCCAGCACGAGCGGCCCGATGGCGTCGGGCGGGGAGTCCTGCGCCGACTCCACCACCGACTCCGGCGCCGACTCCTGCGCGGACTGCTGGGCCGGATCCATCAGCGCACCAGGTGCTCGTCAAAGAACGCCAACGTCCGGTCCCAGGCGTCGGCCGCGACCTCGGCGTTGTACTTCGAGGGCGAGGTGTCGTTGAAGAAGGCGTGACCGACGCCGTGGTAGACCCGGGCCGAGAAGTCGACGCCGGCCTGCTCCATGCGCGACTCGAGCTCGGGGACGCCGTCGGTGATGCCGTGGTCCTCCTCGCCGTAGAAGGCGAGCACGGGGCAGGCGATGGTTGCAAGGTCGGCGTTCTCGGGGAAGTTGCCGTAGAAGGGGACGGCCGCACGCACCCGTGGGTCGGCGGCGGCGAGGGCGAACGCATACGTCCCCCCGAAGCAGAAGCCGACGGCGCCCACGCGACCGTCGACGCCCTCCTCCTCGACGAGCGCGTCGACGACGGCCCGCAGGGCCGGGACCGCCCACGAGGCGAACTCGGGCTGGCGCGCTGGCGTCGTGGCCGCGCGCATCTGCGGCTGCGCCGCGAGCCGGTCCTCCTCGGACGCGCTGAACATCAGCTCGAAGATGCGGGCGCCGACCTCGGGGGTGAGTCCGACGTGGCCGAGCAGGTCGGGCGCCACGGCGACGTAGCCCTGGGCCGCGATGCGGTCGGTGACGTCCTTGATGTGGTCGGCCAGGCCCCAGATCTCCTGGATGACGATGACCGCGCCGCGCGGCTCTCCGGTCGGGTCGGCGCGGTACGCGGTGAGGTCGTGCTCGGGGAAGTCGATCATCGTGCCCATTCCCCTTTCCTACCCCCTCCGGCTGGGCGCCCGACGATGTGAGGATGTGCCCATGGGCCACGGACCGTCACCAGCCGCTCCGCGTCGACGTGCCGCCCCGCTCCCGTATGCCGTCCGCCGCGCTCTCGCACACGTGCGTGCCCTCTCGGTGGGGCCGCCGCTCGACCCGACGCTGCGGGTCACGCTGAACTTCCACCCCGACCGGCTCGTGCGCGGCGAGCCGATCCTCGCGGTCATGGCCCGGGACGGGCTCTACCGGTCCCAGTTCGAGACCGGCACGAGCAACGGCGGGCTGACGGCACGTCCGGGCGGTGACCGGTGGCGGTGGGAGAGTCGGATCTTCGGGGGCGCCTACGACGACGCCGAGCCCGGGCTGCGACCGAAGTACGGCGCGCTCGACCTGCACCGTCGTCCGCACGGCGCGGCGCCGCGCTTCGGCTCGGCCCACGTGCGGCTCGCGGCGCACACGCTGGAGCGGACGACGTTCTGCTTCCCCGACAGCGTCTTCGAGCCTGAGCACTTCGGCAGCTCAACGGGATTCGCGCTCGCCGAGCTCGCAGCCGCCACCGACCACGACCTGCTCGACGACTACGTCGAGGCCCACGTGCACGGCGAGCTGCACCTCGTCGACGACGTGGAGGCCCTCGTCCTCGATCCCGGCTACCGAGGCACCGACGTCGAGGGCGACGCGCTGCGGCTGGGGGTCCCGGTCGAGTGGCACGCGGGCTACCGCCTCGACGTGGCGACGCTGCGGGCGCACCCGGACTACCGCGGACCCGAGTTCGTCGCCCTCGGTGAGTCGCTGGCCGTCGACGGCGTCGTGACCCCGCAGGTCATCGGCGCGGCCGCCCGCGCGGGCCGGCACGACGAGCAGTCGCTCAAGCGGGTCTGGCACCACGTCGCACGCTTCGGGGCCCTCGGAGGCACGACGCCTCCCGTCCCCGAGGCTGCGGTCAGGCGGTCACCACCGTCGTGACCACCGTGGTCACGGAGGGGCGCGCGGGTGTCGAGGAGAACCCGAACCGGCAGGGCGGGTCGACGGCGGCCAACGCCCCGAGCGGTGCACCCTCGAAGGCGCCGTCCAGCGACGTCACCGCATGCAGGTCGGTGGCGCCGTAGTACTCCCTCCGGCCGGCCAACGCCGTGCCGCGAGTTCGCACGCCCCGCAAGGCGACTCGCGCCACCGGGTCGACCATGGTCGCCCACGCCGGGCTCGACGCGACGCGCGCGGGGACGGCGCGCAGGAGCCGGCCGAGCGGCAGACGGCCACCGACCCGCAGGTCGAGCTCGAGGGACGGCGACTCGACGTGCCACCGGTAGCGGCCTGAGGACACCGTGACCGGCTCGAGCCGGACCTCGTCGAAGGCGTAGGTCGCCTCGATGAAGGCGGCCACCTCGGCGGTCGGCGCGAGGAGCACGCGGTGCCCGTCCGCCGTCTCGACCATGGCGTCGCCGAACGACCCGAGCGGCGTGCGCTCCCACGAGCCGACGACGACCCGCATGCCAGAGGCGGAGCCGACGCCGGCGATCTGTCCGTGGAAACGCTGTGCTGGCACGGCTCGAGCGTAGGTCAGGCGACCCGGTTGACCGTCTTCTCGATGCCGGCGACGACCTTGGTGTAGTCGTCGGTCGGCGAGCCCCCGAGCACCGACCCCCAGGCGGGCACGAGCTCGGGACCGTAGCGGTGGCCGTAGCCGTCGGGCGGGTCGTGCCCGACGGCCATGTCGGTGGTCAGCTGCCAGAACGTCACGAACGGGATCCACGTGACGTCGGGGTTGACGTCGTGGCCGCGCGGCTCGCGCAGCCAGTCCGGCTCGGCACCGAGCAGCGCCGGGTTCCACCACACGACAGGGTCGGACGCGTGCTGGGCGTAGACGAAGCGGGGGAAGTCCCAGGTGCCGTAGTCGCGGCCGTAGTAGTCGTGGGTGAGCTGGTCGCCGCTCGCCGCGAACCGGATGTGGAGGCCGGCGTCGACGACCGGCACGATCTCGGGCGAGCCCTCGTTGCGCCGCGCCGTCAGCGACTGCCAGATGCCGGTGAAGCTCGGGGTGCCGACCCACACCCCGCCCTGGGCGCGGGCGACCATGTCGTCGGCGTCGGCGAACGCGGCCTGGCCGCCGTAGGACCCGAGCGACTCGCCCCCGACGACGAGCTGCGGACGGTGGTCGGCCGGCAGCGTGCGCCACACGGCATACACCTTGTCGAAGAGCGCCTTGCCCGCCTCGCGGGGGGTGTCGCGGTCGGTCATCATCGACATCGCGCTCGGCAGGTAGGAGTACTGCATGGCGGCGATGGCGCTGTCGCCGTTGCTGAGGTACTCGACCGACTGCGCCGACCAGTCGTCGACCCAGCCGGTGCCCGTGGTCGTGAAGACGGCGAGGACGCGGCGCTGGAAGGCGTTGGTGCGCTTGAGCTCCGCGACGACGGCGTCGGCGACGTCGTCGACCGACCGGTCCGGCGTGCGACCGGCATAGACCCGGATCGGCTCGATGGCGCCGCGGTCGGTGGCGGCGGTGATCTGCGCGGGCGTCGGGGCGCTCGTGACGAACATCTGACCCTGGTAGCCGAGGCTGTCCCACGACTCGAGCGACCCCGGGCCGCCCGAGCGCAGCGGCGACGTCGGCGCCGCGCGACCCGTCGGCGCGGTGTTGACCTGGGCGGCGACACCGGCGAAGGCCTGCATGCCGCGGTGGAAGAGCACGCTGTCGGTGACCCACGCCGTCGCCAGCGCGACGACGAGGACGGCGATGACAGTCGCGATCGTCTTGGGCAGCACGTGGCCCGCGGCCTGGGCCAGCTGGTGCGTCGCGCCGCGCAGTCCCCGTGCGATGGCGAGGAAGAGCACCGCGATGAGGGCGGCGAGCGCCAGCGCCAGCGCCCAGTCGACGGGGTCGAGCGGCGCGAGCCGGACGACGGCGGCGGTGCGCGCCTGGGCCCGCACGTTGGCGACGGTCAGGCCGAGCACGGCGACCGCACCGAAGACGGGCGCGGCGACGAGCAGCCAGTGCCTCGCCTCGCCGCTGACCGTGACGTTGAGGTCGATGAGCCGGGAGACGCGACGCACGACCCAGGCGACGAGGACACCGAGCCCGTAGCCGACCGCGGCGCACAGCCCGCTGATGAGGCCCTGGTAGTACCACGTGCGCGGCAGCAGGCTCGGCGCCATCGACGTGAGGAAGTAGGCGGCGCCGAAGAAGAGACCGGTCCGCGACAGGTGCCACCACGCGCGGCCCGTGCCGGGGTGGCCGGGCGGGGCGGACGCGTCGGACATGCTCCCAACCCTAGGTCGGCGTGCCGGGGCCGCGCGTCCGGACGACCCCCTACGGGTCCTCCCTGACCCGACCGGGTGCCCGGGGCGGGGCAGGATGGGACCCATGGCACCGCTCGACGAACGGATCACGACCTTCAGCCGCGACGGACTGCGCTTCGACGTGACCGACGAGGGGCCGCTCGGCGGCGACGTCGTCGTGCTGCTGCACGGCTTCCCCACCGACCGGACGAGCTGGGACCGCGTCGCGGCCCGGCTGCACGAGGCAGGGCTGCGCACGCTGGCACCCGACCAGCGGGGCTACTCCCCCGGAGCCCGCCCGTCCGGCGAGGACGCCTACCGCCTCGACGAGCTCGTCGCCGACGTTGTCGCGCTCGTCGACGCGTCCGGACGCGACCGGGTCCACCTCGTCGGGCACGACTGGGGCGGCGCGCTCGCCTGGCTCGTCGCGGGCAACCACCCGGAGCGCATCGCCTCGCTGACCGTCCTGTCCACGCCGCACCCGGCCGCGATGTCGCGCGCCTGGCGCACGGGCCTCGACCAGAAGCGCCGGTCCTGGTACATGGCGGCCTTCCAGCTGCCGTGGGTGCCCGAGCACGCCGTCGCGGCCGGCTTCCACTCGCTCATGGCACGCTCCGGCCTCCCCGCCGAGGACAGCAGGAGGTATGCCGACCGCCTGGCCCGCGCGGACGCCCTCACCGGGCCGGTCAACTGGTACCGCGCCGCCCGGCACTCCAGGGTCGGGGCGCACCGGGTCGAGGTGCCCACGACGTACGTGTGGGGCTCGAAGGACCCGTTCCTCGGCCGCACCGCCGCCGAGCTGACCCGCGAGCACGTCGGCGCCGACTACGAGCTCGTCGAGCTCGACGCAGGCCACTGGCTCCCCGAGACCCGCGACGCGGAGTCCGCCGCCGCGATCCTGCACCGGGTCGCCCGAGCGCGCTGAACGGCATACGCCCTCTCACCCGGAGGGTGACGGACGCCTCGCCCGATGCGGGGAACACGACCACGCGCCGGTAGGTTGCACGACCGTGAAGATCGACATCTGGTCCGACATCGTGTGCCCGTTCTGCTACCTCGGCAAGCGTCGCCTCGAGGCTGCCCTGGCTCAGTTCGAGCACGCCGACGAGGTCGAGGTGCAGTGGCACAGCTTCGAGCTGGACCGCGGCGCCGCTCCCGTGGCGGACCGCGACCTCGTCGACCTCGTCGCCGCGAAGTACGGCACGACGCGCGAGCAGGCCGTCGCGCAGCACCGCTCGATGGCGGCAGCGGCCGCCGAGCTGGGCCTGACCTTCAACTGGGAGCAGGCGCGCTACGGCAACACCTTCGACGCGCACCGCGTCGTGCACCTCGCCGCCGAGCAGGGCCTGGCCGACGCCGCCCACGAGCGGCTGATGCGCGCCTACTTCACCGACGGCCTCGCGGTCGGCGACCGCGACGTGCTCGTCCGGCTCGCCGTCGAGATCGGCCTCGACGAGGGCGCCGTGCGCGACATGCTCGAGTCCGACGACTACGGCAACCACGTGCGCAGCGACGAGGCCACTGCCAAGATGCTCGGCATCGAGTCCGTGCCCTTCTTCGTGCTCGACCGCAAGTACGGCGTGTCCGGGGCCCAGCCGGTCGAGGTCTTCACCCAGGCGCTCGAGACGGCGTGGGAGCACCGCCACGAGGTGCTCGAGCCGGTCGCCGCGGGCGGCTGCGGCGGTGGCTGCGGCGCCGGCGGCTGCGGAGGGGCCTGCGGCGCCTGATCCGCACGACCACCGCTCTACGGGTCTGACCGGGCCCCGCTGGGCCTAGCGTGGGTGGGCATGTCCCACCCCCAGATGTTCGACACCGGCGACCCCTACCTCCGGCGCCTGCGCGAGATCTGTCTCGCGCTGCCCGGCGCCGACGAGAAGGTCTCGCACGGCCGCCCCAACTTCTTCACCCGGAAGGTCTTCGCCATCTACGGCGGCGTCGTCAAGGGCGACCACGACCCGGAGCCCTACCGCCACGCCCTCATCGTGCAGCCCGACGAGGCCGACCGCGCGGCGCTGCTCGAGGACCCGCGGTTCGTCGTGCCCGGCTACTACGGCCCGTACGGCTGGCTCATGCTCGACCTGCGCAACGACCGGGCCGCCGACGGGATCGACTGGGACGAGGTGGCCGAGCTCGTCGACGCGTCGTACCGCCGCACGGCACCCGTCCGTCTCGTGCGCGGGCTCGACGCGCACTGATCGGTCCACGCTCATCCGGCCCCTGACCCGTCGGGGCGCGTAAGGTACCGGTCGCTGGGTCGACGAAAGGCGTACATGGGACGGCACACCGATCCCGCGATCATCGGGTCGCGGCGGGCCGCGGTCGTGACGCTGGTGGTGTCGGCGCTGCTCGTGATCGGCGGTTTCGCGATCCTCAACCAGGCCGGCGACCTGCGGCTCCGCCCGACCCAACCCCCGACGAGCCCTGCGTCCGTCTCGCCGACGGGCCGTGTCGACGGCGTCGAGCAGCCGGGCCCGACGGCGTCCACCTCGGTGACCGGCGTCCCGTCGCCGACGACCGCCCCGCCGAGCCTCACCGGCTCGCCCTCGCCCAGCCCGTCGCTCACCACCCGGGCGCCGGCCCCTCTCCGGACGGCCGTCCCGGCGGGCACCCCGAGCGTGACGCCCGACGCCTCCCCGTCCACGACGGGTCCGGCCGCGCCCTCCGCCGCACCGCCTCGCGCCGGGGTGGCCCACCAGGTGCTGGCCCTCGTCAACGTCGAGCGCAACCGCGCCGGCTGCGGTCCCGTGTCCGCGAACGCCGCGCTGCAGAGTGCGGCCCAGGGACACAGTGACGACATGGCCGCCCGCGACTACTTCTCCCACACGAGCCCCGACGGGTCGACCTTCGCCGACCGCATCCGCGCCGCCGGCTACCGCGGTGGAGCGATCGCCGAGAACATCGCCGCCGGGCAGGCGAGCGCCAAGGACGTCATGCGGGCCTGGATGGCCAGCCCCGGCCACCGGGCCAACATCCTCAACTGCACCTACCGCGACATCGGCGTGGGCTACGCGACCGGCGGCAGCTACGGCACGTACTGGACCCAGACGTTCGGCGGCTGAGCGACCGTAGGTTGGGGACCATGGAGCCAGCGGCAGCGGTGCACTCGCAGGACCGTCACGTCGTCCGCCTCGACTGGGGACCCGTCGCGGCCGAGGCACTGACGCGGTATGCCGTCGCGTCCGGTGCGCCCGTGTGCGCCGTCGTCGTCGACGTGCTCAGCTTCACCACGTGCGTCTCGGTGGCCGTCGACACCGGCATCCGGGTGCACCCCTACCGCTGGCAGGACGAGTCGGCGCAGGCCTACGCCGACGAGCGGGGCGCGGTGCTCGCCGGGCCGAGGTCGGCCACACGAGCCGAGGGCGCGGTCAGCCTGTCCCCGGCCTCGATCCGGTCCGCGGGCGAACGCGGTGGCCTCGACGACCTCGTGCTCCCGTCACCGAACGGCTCGACGATCAGCGCCCTGCTGGCTGACGCGGGTGCCGACGTCGTGGCGGCCTCGCTGCGCAACAGCGGTGCGGTCGCGGCCTGGCTCGTCGACTGGCTCCAGGCGTCGAGCGGCTCGCGGGCGCAGCCCGCCGTGGTCGTCGTGCCGGGCGGCGAGCGGTGGCCCGACGGGTCGCTGCGCCCGGCGGTCGAGGACCTCTGGGGCGCCGGCGCCGTGGTCGCGGCGCTGGCCGCCCGGCTCGAGCACCGCGGCGGTCCGCTGCTGCTGAGCCCGGAGGCGGAGGCGGCCGGTGCGGCGTGGCTCGCGGTCGAGGACCGGCCCGTCGAGGCGCTGGTCGCCTGCTCGAGCGGGCGGGAGCTGGTCGAGCAGGGATGGCCCGACGACGTGACGATCGCGGCCGAGGTGAACTCCTCGGACGTGGTGCCGGTGCTGACCGACGGCGTCTACACACGGCATACGGCCTAGGCCCGTCGGCGAGGGAGCTGCTCGGCGAGCGCGCCGCGGTCAGCCGGTGGTGGCGAGCCGCACGGCGTCCATGATGCTGGACCTTGCCGCGGGGTGCGCCAGCTGGAGGTCCCCGAGCTCGCTCGGCCGGAACCAGCGGAAGTCGTCGTGCTCCTCGGGTGCGGCGTTGGCGGGCTCGCCGTCCCAGCGCGTGACGAGGAAGGCGTGCAGCTCGAGGGTCGGGTCGCTGATCGTCATCGGGAACGGCACGGGGTCGTGGACGTGGACCCCGAGCTCCTCGAGACACTCGCGCCGGACCGCCTGCCGTGGCAGCTCGCCCGGCTCGACGTGACCGCCGACGAGGTCCCAGCAGTCGGGGTACCACCGACGCGAGGGATGGCGGTGCACCAGGAGCACGAGGCCGTCGCGGACGAGGGCCGCGACCGCGATCGGGGTCGGAGTCCTGGTGGCCATGGCAGCACCCTAGGCGTGTGGCCTCCGGGCTACTGGCCCGTCCGGCCGTCGACGCACTCGCGCAGCAGGTCGCCATGCCCGCAGTGGCGGGCGTACTCCTCGATGAGGTGGACGACGACGCCGCGCACCGCACACGGCTCGCCCGGGACGAAGCCCTCACCCGGGTCGTCGTAACGGGCGTAGACCTCGCGCGTGTGCGCCACCTCGTGGCGCCACGACGCCCACGCCTCGGCCACGCAGCTCTCGGTGCCCGTCGCACTTCATCTCGAAGGTCGTCCGGTAGTGCTCGAGGTAGTGGGCCAGCGTCTCGGTCTCGCCCACAGGGTTCTCGGCGAGGTTGCGCGGGTCGACGTCGGGGTCGACCCAGAAGGCGCGGCGGGCGGCGGTGAGGTTCGACGCGCTCACCCCAGCCTGCCCAGCGGAAGACTCCGCGATGCCGTCACTCACGGGCGGCCGTGGCGGTCCGGTCGCCGTTCATGAGGTGCCACGTCCCCTCGGAGACGACCTCGACGGCGCCGTCGACGACGGCGATGGCCGTCTGCCCGTCGATCAGGTAGGCCGGGCGGTTGATGCCCTCGAGCCAGCTCTCCGCCTCGGCCATGGAGTTGCCGGGCATGCCGTCGGGAGCGAGGTGCGGGAAGATCGAGAAGTCGACGAGGCCCAGGGTGCTGACGTCGCCGATCGGCGGCCGCCACTGGATGAAGTCCTCTCCGACCTCGGGCGTCATCACCATGCTGCCGGCGCTCAGCCCCACCCAGACCGTGTCGTCCAGCGACGGCAGCAGGTCGGCCAGCCCCGACTCCCGCATCCAGTGCGCGAGGTAGAGCACGTCCCCGCCGGCGACGAGCAGGACGTCCGCCTCCTCGACGAGGGGCACCCAGCGCTCCGCATCGATGCTGGGGAGGGCGGTGAGCTCGAGCACGCCCACGGACTCCCAGCCCAGCCCCACCATGGGGTTCTGGGAGGTCCCGCTGATGAACTGCCACGCCTTGGTGCCCGGGCCGCCCATGGGGTGCCCGTACATCGCGGTCGGGATGCACAGGGCCCGCGACTCGGCGATCGGCTTGCCGAGCATCCCGACGAGTGCTGCCTGGATGCTCGGGTTGGTGATGCCGCTGTCCGTGAGCAAGAGCTTCATGGGTCCGGTCCTCTGGGTCTCGGTGGTGCGTGGTCACTGGGACCACGAACGGCAACGGGCGAATACGACACGTTCCCGACCAAGGATGGGACATCACGGCGCGCAGTGGGGGCCGGCGGCCGCCCGCGACCCGCATGACCCGCGTGACCCGCCCAGGAGGACACCGCGGCCAGGGTGACGGGCCGGACGGCATACGCCATCGGTGCCCGAGCGCGGGGACGCCTACTGGCCCAGGGCCGCCCAGAAGGCGGAGGCGGCACGGGAGGGCCTGCCCGAGCGACGTTCGGACCAGTCGGCCGACGTCATGAGGGCGGTGACGGCGTTGACGCCCAGCCAGCGCAGCGGCTCGGGCTCCCAGTCCCGGGAGGTGCGCCCCGCCCACGGCAGCGAGGCGAGGTCGTCGGGGTCGTCGCCGCGGATCATGGCCGCGAGCGTGCGCCCGGCCAGCGCCGACGTGGCGACGCCGTCGCCGACGTAGCCTCCGGCGAAGGCGAGCCCGGTGTGGCGGTCGTGGCGCACCGAGGGGAACCAGTCGCGCGGGACACCGAGGTTGCCGCCCCAGGCGTGGGTGAAGGTGACCCCGTCGAGGACGGGGAAGAGCTCGACGAGGATCCGGCGCAGGGCCGCGTGGACCCGGTCGTCGCGGTCGTAGATCGGCGAGACCTTGGAGGCGTAGTGGTAGGGAGCACCCCTGCCACCGAAGGCGATCCGTCCGTCGCGGGTGCGCTGGCCGTAGATCGTCAGGTGGCGGTTGTCGGCGAACGTCGTGCGGTTCTCGAGGCCGATCTGCGCCCACAGGTCGTCGGACAGGGGCTCGGTCGCCGTCATGAGCGAGTAGATGGGCGCGATGGCCCGACGCCGGCCGGCGACGGTGGGCGTGTAGCCCTCGGTGGCGAGCACGACGTGGTCGGCACGCACGGTGCCGTGCGCCGTGACGACCCGGTGGCTGCGCACGTCGACGGCTGCGGTGCGCTCGTGGATGACGACGCCGCGCCGCTCGACGGCCTCGGCGAGGCCGCGCACGAGCCGGGCGGGGTGGATCGCCGCGCAGTGCGGCGTGAACGAGCCGCCGAGGGCCTCGCTCACCCCGGCGACGGCCGTGACCTCGTGGGCGTCGAGGAGACGGTGGTCCTCCTCGCCGAAACCCCACTCACGGTGCTCGGCGACCTCGTCGCGCACCCGCTCGAGCTGGGCGGGGTTGCGCGCGACCGAGAGGTAGCCGCCCTGGTCGAAGTGGCAGTCGATGCCCTCCGCGTCGGCGATCCGGCCGACGTCGGCCACCGTGTCGTGAAGCAGGTGCTGCATCCGCACCGCGGCGTCGCGACCGCGCTCGGAGGCCATCCGGCGCAGGGAGGCGGGGAAGAGCGCCGAGCACCAGCCGCCGTTGCGGCCCGAGGCGCCGTAGCCGGCGACCTCCTTCTCGATGACCGCCACCCGGATCGAGGGGTCGGCCGTGACGAGGTGGTATGCCGTCCACAGCCCCGTGTAGCCGGCCCCCACGATCGCGACGTCGACCTCGAGGTCGGTGATGAGGGAGGGGCGCGGCTCGATGTCGTCGATCGTGTCGTGCCAGAGGCTGAGGCCGCGGTAACCGCTGGAGGGCATGGCCGGGATCATGCCACCTCCAGAGCCCTCGAAACGGACATGGAACCTGTGCCTTTTCGCTTGAATCCCCTTCCAACACCTACGGAATCCGTGGTGTGACGCAGGGTGGGCCATGACTTCCGCCGTCGGCGGCCTCACGGCATGATGCGGGCATGAGCACCCTCGACCGCTCCCGCCTCGCCGACCTGCACGCCCGTGAGCGCGCCGCCTTCTCCGATGCCCGCCCGAGGTCGCGCGCCCTCGCCGACCGGGCGGCCGCGCACATGCCCGGCGGCGTGCCGATGAGCTGGATGGTCAAGTGGCCCGGCACCTTCCCGGTCTTCGTCGAGCACGCCGAAGGTGCCCACTTCACGTGCGTCGACGGCATCGACCACGTCGACCTGTGCCTCGGCGACACGGGCGCCATGATGGGCCACTCCCCTGCCCCGACGATCGAGGCCGTGACCCGCCAGCTGTCGCGCGGCATCACGACGATGCTGCCCACAGAGGACGCGATCGCGGTCTCCACCGGCCTCGCCGAGCGCTTCGGCCTGCCCTCCTGGCAGTTCACGCTCACGGCCACCGACGCCAACCGCCACGCGATCCGCTACGCCCGCCACCTCACCGGCCGGAGCAAGGTCGTCGTGCACAACTGGTGCTACCACGGGTCCGTCGACGAGGCCTTCGCGACGCTGGGCACCGACGGCTCGACGGTCAACCGGCGCAGCAACATCGGCGCCCCCGTCGACACCGCCGAGACGACCCGCGTCGTCGAGTTCAACGACCTCGAGGCGCTCGAGCGGGCGCTGGCCCACGGCGACGTCGCCGCGATCCTCGTCGAGCCGGCCCTGACCAACATCGGCATCGTCCTGCCCGACCCCGGGTACAACGAGGGCGTGCGTGAGCTGGCGACCCGCTACGGCGCCCTGCTCATCAACGACGAGACCCACACCATCTGCGCCGGCCCCGGCGGCTACACCGGCACGCACGGCCTCCAGCCCGACATGCTCGTCATCGGCAAGTCCATCGGCGGCGGGATCCCGTGCGGCACCTTCGGATTCAGTCAGGACATCGCCGACCGCATCGCGCGCTCCATCGAGCTCGAGGACATCGACGTGGGCGGCATCGGCGGCACCCTCGCCGGCAACGGGCTGTCCATGGCGGCGATGAAGGCGACGCTCGAGCAAGTCATGACGACCGAGGCCTTCGAGCACATGGTGCCGCTCGCCGACGCCTGGGCCGACGGCGTGCAGGCCGGCATCGACGCGGTCGGCGCCGACTGGCACGTGACCCGGCTCGGCGCCCGGGCGGAGTACAACTTCTCCGGTCGCCCCTCGCACGACGGCCAGGAGGCCCACGACGCGGACGACTTCGAGCTGCAGCAGTACCTCCACCTCTACGCCCTCAACCGCGGCATCCTGCTGACGCCGTTCCACAACATGGCGCTGATGAGCCCGGCCACGACGGCCGCCGACGTCGACGCCCACACGACGATGTTCGGGGAGTGCCTGCGCGAGCTCTACGCCTGACCCCGCCCGCACGACCCTGCCCGCCTGCCTGCCCGAGCCGACGGGGCGACGTGACGACCGGCTGGCAGGCCACGACCCGGCATACGCCCGCTGTGCGGTGGGCGCGCCTGCTGCCAGCCGGTCGTCACGCCACGCGGGAAGGACGGCCGAAGCGGGTGGCCACCCCCGGTGACCACAGCGCCCGCAGCCGCGGCCCGGCGACCGTGACCCCGCTCGCCCCGAGGAGGTCGTCGGCCAGCTCGACGACGTCGGCGGAGTGCAGCGGCCACGGCTCGTGCTCGTTGGGCACCCAGAGCGTGCGACCGGCGACGCGCGTGTGGGCGCCCCAGCGCGCCGTCAGCCACGTCTCGAGAGGCGTCGGCTCGACCCTCTCGCCGACGCGCACGGTCAGCAGGCTCCGCAGCCCGCGGGACGGGGCACGCCGCCGGCTCTCGTACGTCACGAGGTCACCGTCGCGGCGAAGGCGCATGCGGGCCCACGTGTAGGGGATCCCGAGCCCGGCGCGCGCCGCCGCCACGACGAGCGCGCGCTCGGTCTCGAGCGACCGGAAGAGCACGCCGTGACGACCCGCGTCGTCGACCGAGTAGAGACGGATGTTCGTCTCGAGGAAGCTGCCCACCCACGGCAGCCGGGGTGAGGGCGCCCGACCGAGCCGTATGCCGTCCATGACGAAGGGGACGAGGGCGACGTAGGTCAGTCCGTCCGCGAAGACGTCGGGCCGCGTGCCGACGGGGAAGAGGTGGCGCACCGACTCCGCCTCGACCGGCCAGTGCACGAAGGTCAGGTCACGCCACACCTGGTCGAAGACGACGGGCGGGCGCAGGGGCGGCGGCGTCACCGGGTAGGCGCGCAGCAGGTCGCGAGCGTCGACGGACCGGTCCACCACCCCATCGTCACACGATCCCGCGGAGCAACCTTCGACACCGCCCGCCCCCGCTAGCGTGGTGCCAGCACCCGACGAGCCGAGGAGCACCGACCATGACCGCGCAGGCACCCGGAGACGGCGCGCGTCGACGCCGCACGACCAAGCTGGGCATCGTCGGTGCCGGCGCCGTCGGCGCCACGCTGGCGTATGCCGCGTTGATGCGTGGCGTCGCCCAGAACGTCGCGCTCTTCGACGTCAACGCCGCCAAGGTGCACGCCGAGGCCCTCGACCTCAGCCACGGGATCCAGTTCGTCCCCATGGCACACGTCGACGGCTCCGACGACATCGAGGTCCTCGCCGACAGCGACGTCATCGTCTTCACGGCCGGCGCCAAGCAGAAGCCCGGTCAGTCGCGGCTCGACCTCGCCGAGTCGACGATCGGGATCATGCGGGCGATCCTGCCGCGCCTCGTCGAGGTCGCGCCCGACGCCGTGCACGTCATGGTGACCAACCCCGTCGACGTCGTGACGTATGCCGCGCTCCAGGTCTCGGGCCTGCCGCCGGAGCGCCTCTTCGGGTCGGGCACCGTGCTCGACTCGTCGCGGCTGCGCTTCCTGCTCGCCGAGCACACCGGGGTCGCGGCCCAGAGCGTGCACGCCTACGTCATCGGCGAGCACGGCGACTCCGAGCTGCCGCTGTGGTCGTCGGCCTCCATCGGCTCCGTGCCGCTGCTCCAGTGGCGCACCCCGGACGGGCGCATCGCCCTCGACGAGGAGGCCCGCGACCGCATCGCGACCGACGTCGTGCAGTCGGCCTACCGCGTCATCGAGGGCAAGGGCGCGACGAACTACGCCATCGGCCTCGCCGCCACCCGCATCATCGAGGCGGTGCTCTACGACGAGCGGCGCATCCTGCCCGTCTCCTCGCTGCTCGAGGACTACTACGGCATCAGCGACGTCTGCCTGTCGGTGCCGGCGATCCTGCACGCCGGGGGCGTCGGCGGCCGGGTCGAGGTGCCGATGACCGACGCCGAGCTCGCCGGGCTGCGGGCCTCCGCCGAGGCCGTCCGGCAGACGGCGCGGCGCTTCGGGTTCTGAGGCCTCGGGCGTCCATCCCTTCGACGGGTGACGCCTGCCGGGACGCGCCGGAGCATGATGGGGCCGTGAGCCCGTCCGCCGCCTTCGACGCCGACCCGTCGGCGAGCCCTGCCTCCGGGGGGCCGCAGGGTTCCCGGCAGGCGCGGGCGTCTCGGGAGTCCCCGGACGCCGGCGCACCCGCTGCGCGCGCGACCTACCACCACGGCGACCTGCGGCGGGCGCTGCTCGACGCCGGCACCGACCTCGCCCGCGAGGGCGGCCCCGACAAGGTCGTCCTGCGCGAGGCGACGCGCCGCGTCGGGGTCTCGGCCAACGCCGCATACCGCCACTTCGCGGACCGCGACGCCCTCCTCGGCGAGGTCGTCTCGCGGGCGCAGGCCAGGGCCGCCGACGTCATCAGCGCGACCATGGACGCGGTCCCCACCGGGCTCGACGCGGGCCGGCGGGCCAGGGCGCGCTTCCGGGCCGTCGGCGTCGGCTACCTGCGCTTCGCCATGGACGAGCCGGGACTCTTCCGCGCCGCCTTCGCCGTGCCCGTCGACCTCAGCCGCGCCGCCTCCTCCGACGCCGCGGGCGCCGCGGGCCGGACCCCCTTCCAGCTGCTCTCCGACTCGCTCGACGCCATGGTCGACGCCGGCGTGATGTCGGACGACGAGCGACCCGGCGCCGAGCTGCTCGCCTGGTCGGCCGTGCACGGCATGGCGATGCTCGCCCTCGAGGGGCCGCTGCGCGACCTGCCGCGCGGGGCTGTCGACGAGCTCGCCCCGCGCCTGGTCCGGATGGTCGACCTCGGCCTCGGCCTGTCGGACGGCGTCGCCCCGGACCCCTCGGAGGACGGCGCCGACGCCCGCCTAGGGTGAACGGGTGACCAGCGAGACCCGCGACAGCGCCAGCTTCGAGCTCGACCGGGAGACGCCGGCCTTCTACCGCCGGCTCGGCCCCGGGCTCTACGCGCCGACCGTCCACGTGCAGGGTGCGTGGCGCGACGACGAGCAGCACATGGCGCCGGTCAGCGGCATCCTCGCCCACGAGATCGACCTGCACGAGCCGCGCGAGGGCATGCAGCTCGCCCGCATCTCCTTCGACATCCTCGGCATGATCCCGGCCCTCCCGAGCCGCGTCGAGGTGCGCACGACGCGGCCCGGCCGCACCATCGAGCTCGTCGAGGCCACGATGCTCGTCGACGACCGGGCCGTGGTGCGCGCACACGCGTGGCGCCTCGCGGCCCACGACTCCGAGCCGGTGGCCGGGGTCGAGCTCGAGCCGATCCCGGGACCCGACGCGATGCAGCCCTGGACCGGCGCCGACACGTGGGAGGGCGGCTACATCCAGGGCCTCGAGTTCCGCGTCGACCCGGAGCGTCGCCCGGGCCGCACCCGTGCCTGGATCAGAGCCACCAACCCTCTCGTCGACGGTGAGTCCTGTTCTCCCACAGCCGATCTCGTGCGACTGGCCGACACGGCCAACGGCATCGCCGTCCGGGTGTCACCGCGCGAGTGGATGTTTCCCAACGTCGACCTCAGCGTGCACCTCTTCCGCGAGCCCGTCCGAGGCTGGGTCGGTTTCGACACCCGCGTGACCATGGGGCCCACCGGCCTCGGCCTCACCTCCACCACCCTCCACGACGAGCGCGGCCCCGTCGGCCGCGCCGAGCAGATCCTCACCGTCCGACGCATGCCGGAGGCCTGAGCCCGGCACGCGGCGGTCCGACCAGACGGGCCGTCGCAGACCGGCTCCGGGACGCCGCTCGCACTCGGACCACCTTTCCGCCCGGCAGCGCGTCGAGAGGGTGACGGCATACCACCCCAAACGGGGCGCGGCCTGCCACAATGAGGGGCGCGACCGCGCCGACTCACACCCGCCGCCACGCGGTCAGGACACAGGGGAACACCATGAGGACCATCCGCATGGACAGGAAGCGCGCCACGGGCACCGTCGCCGCCGCACTCGCTGTCGTCGCGCTCACCGCCACCGCACCGGCCGCCCTCGCCGACGGCCTGACGGGCACGCCCACGCCCACGGGCTCGTCGAGCACGACGGGAGCGACCGGGAGCACGGTGGCCGACACGACGACGACCACCGACACCACCACGACGACCACCACGACGACCACGACCTCGGCGACCTCGGCGACCTCGGCGACCACGGGCGCCACCGGCACCGCCACGTCGACGACCACGACTCCGGCCGCGACCACGACGACCACGGCCCCCGCCCCGGCAGCCCCGGCCGTCATCAGCCGCACGTCCCCGGTCGCCGTGGTCAAGGACCTCCAGGTCCGCCTCAAGCTCGTCGGTCGCTTCGCCTACGCGATCACCGGCGTCTACTGGTCGGCCGTCGACCAGTCGGTGCTCGGTTTCCAGCAGGCCCAGGGCCTCCCGCAGAGCGGCGTCGTCGACCAGGGCACGTGGGACCGGCTCCGTGCCCTGACCGTCAGCCCGACCGCGATCCCCCGCACCGCCCCGGCCACCACCGTCAAGGACCTGCAGGCCCGTCTCAAGCTCGCGGGCCGCTTCGCCTACGCCGTCACCGGCGTCTACTGGTCGGCCGTCGACCGTTCGGTGCTGTCGTTCCAGCAGGTCCAGAACCTCCCGCAGAGCGGCGTCGTCGACCAGCGCACGTGGGACCGCCTGCGGGCCGTGACCGCGAGCCCGACGGCCATCGGCCGCACCGCCTCGGCAGCCCAGGTGCGCGAGGTGCAGCTGCGCCTGCGGGCCGTGGGAAGCTGGCCGTATGCCGTGAGCGGCGTCTACTGGTCGGCGCTCGACCGCGCCGTGCTGGGCTTCCAGCAGTCGCGCGGCCTCCCGCAGTCGGGCGTCCTCGACGTGCGCACGTGGAGCCGGCTGGTGTCCGACACCTACCGCCCGGGCACCTTCGACACCTACCGTTTCACGGCCGCCCTGCAGCCGGTCATGCCGAAGGCGGCCTCCCTCGACAGGCGCTGCCTCACCGGTCGGGTCATGTGTGTCGACAAGGGCACCCGCACCCTGACGTGGGTCGTCGACGGCAAGCCGCTCATGGTGATGTGGGCCCGTTTCGGCGGGCCGGGCCGTGAGACCCGCGAGGGCACCTTCAGCGTGTCCCGCAAGTACGAGTACGTCATCTCGAACCTCTACTTCACGCCGATGCCCTACTCGATGTTCTTCTCGGGCGGCCAGGCCGTGCACTACTCGTCGAACTTCGCGCGGCTCGGCTACGCCAGCTCGAGCCACGGCTGCGTCAACATCGCCGACCACGACCAGGTCAAGGCGCTCTTCTTCAAGGTGCGCGTCGGCGACAAGGTCGTCGTCTACCCCTGACCCGGCCAAGCCGAAATCGCGGTCACGGCCGGGCGACCTCGTCGCCCGGCCGAACCCATGTCCTCAGACTGGAGCGGACCCGCCGCCAAAGGTCGGCAGGCGGGTCACTCGACGGTCGTCGTGACCTTCTGGCCGAGCTCGACCGTGCGGCTGACCGTGCACCACTCGTCGTGCGAGCGCCGCACGAGCTTGGGCAGCATCTCGCGGGCGGCGTCGCCGGCCTCACCGCCGGGGAAGCGGACGCGGAAGCGCACCTCGATGTCCTGCAGGTGGTTGCCGTGCTCGTCCTTGACCTTGTCGGCGGTCACCTCGATCTCGAACTGCTCCGGCTCGGCGCGTCGCGTCGTCACGGTGTCGACGTCGACGGCGGTGCAGCCGGCGATCCCGGCCAGGAGCAGCTCGACCGGCGAGAGCTCGTCGGTGCCGGAGCTCAGGCTGATCGAGCCGCCCCGGTCGTTGCGGGCCGTGTAGCGCCCGACGCTGTCGCGGGTCAGGGTGACGCGGCGCAGGTCCTTCGGGTCCCGCTCGGGGGTGCTTGCGGTCGTGCTCTCGCTCATGGGTGCAGCCTCTCAGAGGTCGGGGTCCGGCCGGCGGCAGGTCCGTGGGTCAGCTCCACGCGTCGGCGAGCAGCTCGTAGGAGCGCAGCCGGTCCTCGTGGTCGTGGGCGCCGCACGTGACGATGACCTCGTCGACGCCCGTCGCCTCGACGAAGCCGGCCAGCCCGTCACGGACCTCGTCCGGGGTGCCGACGAGCGACACTCGCGTCATCTCGCTCACGGCCTGGCGCTCCGCCGGCGACCACGTGCCCATGAGGCTCGCGATGTCGCCCTGCGGCTCGGGCAGGCCGGCGCGGCGCCCGGTGACGATGCCGTGGAAGCGCTGGAGCACGCTCGTGAAGAGGCGCTCGGCCTCAGCGGTCGTGTCGGCGACCATGACGTTGACGCCGGCCATCGTGCGCGGGGCGTCGAGTCCGCCGGGCTCGGTGGAAGGGGTGAAGCGCGACCGGTAGACCTCGAGCGCGCTCATGAGCGCGGCCGGGGCGAAGTGCGAGGCGAAGGAGTAGGGCAGGCCGAGCGCGGCCGCGACCTGCGCCCCGCCGTGGCTGGAGCCGAGGATCCAGATCGGCACGTGCGTGCCCTCGCCCGGGATGGCGCGCACCTTGGCGTCGGGGTCCGGGTCGCCGAGGTAGCCGATGAGCTCCTCGACCTCGCCCGCGAAGTTCATCGCGGCGGCCTCGTTGCGCCGCAGCGCCCGGGTCGTGAAGGGGTCGGTGCCGGGGGCGCGGCCGAGACCGAGGTCGATGCGGCCCGGGTGGATCGTGGCGAGCGTGCCGAACTGCTCGGCCACGACATAGGGCGCGTGGTTGGGCAGCATGATGCCGCCGGCGCCGACCCGGATCGTCTCCGTCTGGTCGGCCACGTGGCCGATGAGGACCGCCGTCGAGCTCGAGGCCACGCCGCGCATGTTGTGGTGCTCGGCCATCCAGTAGCGCTGGTAGCCCCACTTCTCCGCGTGGCGGGCGATGTCGACCGTCGAGGCGATCGCCTCACCGGCCGTGCCGCCGTCGAGGACGGGCACGAGGTCGAGGATGTTCAGCTGGGCTTTCGGGGCAGGACTCACGTGGGTGGCAACAGGCCGTGTGGGGCGCGGTATTCCGAGGCCGTGCGCAGGGTGCGTCCCTGCCGCTGCCACGGCAGGGCGGGCCGCCGCGGCCTCACCCGAGCAGTCGGCCGATCCACATCCCGGCGGCGGCTGCCGCGACGCCGAGCACGAGAGTGGTCGCGGCGTAGCCGATGCCGGCGCCCCGTCCCTCGGCGAGCCAGAGACGCATCGACTCGACCGACGCCGTGCTGAAGGTCGTGTAACCCCCGCAGAAGCCGGTGCCGACGACCGCCTTGACCATGGCGCCGGAGGAGTCGGCCGACGACAGCGCGAAGAGTCCGGTCAGCAGCCCGAGCAGGAACGAGCCCGTCACGTTGATGACGACGGTGCCGACCGGCATACGCAGGCGGTTGCGGCGGGCGATGGCACCGTCCGTGAGGAAGCGGGTCAGGGCGCCGGCGCCACCGGCGAGGGCGACCAGCAGCGTCGTCATCGGGTCGGCTCCCCTGCGCCGTGGCCGAAGACGCGGCGCGCTAGGCGGTAGCCGACCGCGGCGGCCGCCACGCCGAGCACGACGCTGCCCACGGCATACGACAGCCCGACGACGAGGCTCTGCAGGCCGAGCCGGTCGACCGTCTCGACCGCGAAGGTGCTGTAGGTGGTGAAGCCGCCGAGGACGCCGGTGCCGAGGCCCAGGCGGGCGACGCGTCGGTTGCCCTCGTCCGGGCCGGTGCGGGTGAGCGACTCGAGCAGCAGCCCGAGCAGGAAGGACCCGACGACGTTGATGACCAGGGTCGTCCACGGCACCTCCCCCGGACGTGCCGGCGCGGCCTGCTCGAGCAGCGAGCGCACCGACGTGCCGATGGCGCCACCGACGAAGATGACCACCCCGAGCAGCGGCGAGCGGCGCAGCGCTCCCCCGCCGGGGCGCACGGGCGGCCTTGCGCCAGAGGGCGACCCGGGGTGAGGGTCGAGGTCGCGGTCGTCACTCACTCCCACGGCGCCCGGCCCTCCCAGTCCACGACCTCGACCGGCACGACGAGCACCGGCCGGTGCTGGTGGTGCGAGAGGTGCAGGGCGGTCGAGCCGTTGACGAAGTCCTTGAGGCGACGGTGTCGCCCGACGTGGCTCCCGACGACGAAGCCGGCCGCGTCGACGGCCCGGGCCAGGTGCGTCAGTGCCCGGTCGACCCGCCCTGCTAGGTAGCGGAAGTGCCACGGGACGTCCTGACCCTCCATCCACCCGGCCACGAGACGGGTCAGCTCCTCCTCGCGCCGCGGCCACGTCTCGTCGTCGATGTCCGGGTCGATCGACAGGTGCCGCACGGTGCCGTCGGGGTGCTCCTCGTCGGCGTAGCGCGAGGTGTCGACGTAGGCGAAGTACAGCGCCGAGGAGCCGGTGGCGCGCGCCAGGTTGACCGCGGTCAGCGCGACGAGGGCCGGCTGCTCCGGCAGCACGGCGACCACGAGCGGGTGACCGGCGAAGTCGGTGATGCGCGACGGGTGCGGCTGCGGTGGGACTCTCTCGCCCATCGGTGACTCCCTGGGACTCGTCGACGGGCCGGCACGCGCCTGCCCATCGCAGCGGTCCCGAAGGCCCGCCGATGAACAGGAACCATCAGCCGGCCGGCGGTTCGGGTGTCGGTGACGCCCGGGCGGGATCCATCGCCCACGGTCACCCTACCGACAACCCGGGCGTCCGGGACGGCGCGGTCGGCGCGCGTCGAGGCGCGTCGAGGCGCTTCCGCGCTGCGTCAGGGCAGCTTGAGCTGGGGCACCTGGTTGTCGTAGTCGGGGCAGAAGGTCTGCACCCCGGCCGCCATGAGCTGCTTGGTGCGCAGCGCGTCGCCGGTGTCGGGCAGCGGCTTGCCGTTGTCGTCGACGGCGATCTGCGCGAGGTCGACGCCGCCGTTCTTCAGGGCCCAGCACGTCGTCGTGCCCGTCTGGAGGTCGTCGTCGACGGTGTCGCCCGTGATGCTGGCGCCGAGCTTCTCGGCAGCGAGGACGAAGCTCGCCTCCTCGGCGGAGATGCTCGGGCGCGCGCTCGCCACGTCCGCGGGCAGGTCCGCGAGGGTCGGCTCGGACGCGCTGCACGCACCGAGCGCCAGCAGGGCGGCGACGCCGACCACACCGACCAGGCCCGCGCGCACGGCGAGCCGGCGCCGCGGAGGCCGGCGGACGGCATACGTGCTCTCGTTCATCGTTACCCTGAACGCGTGAGCGAGCCCGATCGTCCCCGCGACGCCGCTTCGGCCCGGCTGGCCGCAGAGGCCCCGCTCGCCCGCGGCGCGCTCGTCGCGTCGGTGTCGGCGGTGGTGTTCGGCTTCGTCCTCTTCCTGCCCCAGCTGCTCGGCCTCGCCCTCGCCGGGCTGAGCCTCGCCCGCCGGGAGCCCGGTGGGCGCCGGCCCGCGCTGCTCGCCATCGGAGCCAGCCTGCTGCTCACCGTGGTCTGGGGCGTCGTGCTCGGCCTGCTGCTCAAGTGGTGGGCCACCTCTCGCTGAGCGCCCGAGCCTGCTACTGCGAGTAGGTCGAGAGGAACTTCTCGAGCCGGCCGACGGCGTCCTCGAGGTCCTCGACGCGCGGGAGGAAGACGAGGCGGAAGTGGTCGGGGCTCGCCCAGTTGAAGCCCGTGCCGTGCACGACGAGCATCTTCTGGTCACGCAGCAGGTCGAGGGCGAAGCGCTCGTCGTCGCGGATGTCGTGGACCTTGGGGTCGAGGCGCGGGAAGAGGTAGAGCGCACCCTCCGGCCTGGTGACCGAGACGCCCGGGATCTGGTTGAGCATCTCCCACGCGACGTTGCGCTGCTCGAGCAGCCGGCCGCCGGGAAGGATCAGCTCGTTGATCGACTGGTAGCCCCCGAGCGCGACCTGGATCGCGTGCTGCGCCGGCACGTTGGCGCACAGGCGCATGTTGGCGAGGATGTCGAGGCCCTCGAGGTAGTTGCGCGCGTGCTCCTTGGGCCCGGTGATGACGAGCCAGCCGGAGCGGAAGCCGGCCACGCGGTAGGCCTTGGACAGGCCGTTGAAGGTCAGGCACAGCAGGTCCGGCGCGAGCGAGGCGATCGAGGTGTGCGTTGCGCCGTCGTAGAGGATCTTGTCGTAGATCTCGTCGGCCATGATGATCAGCTCGTGCTCGCGGGCGAGCTGGGCGATGCCCTCGAGCACCTCACGCGGGTAGACGGCGCCGGTCGGGTTGTTGGGGTTGATGACGACGATGGCGCGCGTGCGGTCGGTGATCTTGCTGCGGATGTCGTCGAGGTCGGGTGCCCAGCCGGCCTGCTCGTCGCAGACGTAGTGCACGGCCGTGCCGCCGGCGAGGCTCGCGGCCGCCGTCCACAGGGGGTAGTCGGGGGCGGGGATGAGCACCTCGTCGCCGTTGTCGAGCAGCCCCTGCATCGCCATGACGATGAGCTCGCTGACGCCGTTGCCGAGGTAGATGTCCTCGACCCCGACGGGCGGGAAGTCGCGCACCTCGTAGTGCTGCTTGACGGCGCGGCGTGCCGACAGGATGCCCTTGCTGTCGCTGTAGCCCTGCGCGGTCGGCAGCTCCTGGATGACGTCGACGAGGATGTCCTCGGGCGCCTCGAAGCCGAACGGGGCCGGGTTGCCGATGTTGAGCTTGAGGATGCGGTGCCCCTCGTCCTCGAGCCGCTTGGCCTCGGCGAGCACGGGTCCCCGGATCTCGTAACAGACGTTCTGCAGCTTCTTGCTCTGGGTGACCGCGCGCATGTGGTCCAGCGTCCCACCGGCGTATGCCGTGGGCCGCGTCATTCCCACGATGTGGCCCATGTCGTGGCTCACTCGCGGGCAGACCCGCCCGGGACGCGGGTGACGACGGGGCCAACCGAGGGTGGGGGCGGGGTTGGGACGGTCAGTGCAGGAGGCAGCCGAAGCTGCTGCCCGGGCTGCGGGCGCTCAGCGACCCCACGAACGAGGTGTCGCTGGGAACGAGCACGTCGGCCGTGAGCACGTGGTCCCCGACCGTGCGGGTCAGGTGGGCATAGACGGGGAGGTCCGAGTCCTGCCGCACCCAGCCGGCCTGCACGAGGTAGGTGACGAGCTGCTCCGCGTCCGGCCCCGTCGACGGCGGGTAGCTGCGCGTGACGGCGCCGTCCGGCGCCTCCCGGCAGGGCGGGACCTCGCTGTGCCCGAGCGGCGTCAGGTTGCGGTCGAGCAGCTCGACCTCGCGCGCCAGCGACTCGTAGGCCGCGACGTCACCGGCGTGCACCCGGCTCGACCACGCCCAGGCACCGAAGGCGAGGAGACCGACGACGAGCGCGACGAAGCCGGCCGTCCCGAAGCCGGGACGTGGCCGGCGCCGTGCTCGGGCAGCGGGTTCGGGAGGCGCCGACGGTTCGGCGTGCCGGTCCGTGTGCCGCGGCACGCGCCCGGGGCGTGACGGCCGCCCGCCGCCGGAGGGGGCCTCGTCGACGAAGCCGGAGTCGCTCACCGGGACAGTGTGGGACACCCGCACGGGCCCCGGGAGCCGGAGCGCCAAGTGTCGCCGATCCGTGACCGCCACGGCTGCCGGTTCGAGGTGGTGCCGGCAGACACGGGGGCGGCGCGATCACCTCGACCGGGAGGCGGGGCCCGTGGTGGCGGCGCTGCCGGGCCGCAGGACCAGGGGACGGTCGAGGTCGAGCAGGTGGCGCCAGTCGGTGCGACGGGCGGTGCGCAGCCCCCGCCGGAGGAGCAGCACGAGGACGACGAGCGCGATCGGCACGCCGACGACGGTCGTGGTGAGTCCGAGACTGTAGCCCTCGGGGAGCGTGGCGAAGCAGACGACGGTGGCGACGACGGCGAGCGGCCGCTCGAGCCGTGCCTGCCAGAGGTCCCCGAGGGAGACCGCGAAGAGCGGCAGCATCCAGAGGAAGTACCAGCCGAGGAAGACCGGCGCGAGCGAGACGACGGCGAGCATGGCCCAGGCGATGCCCCGGACCGGCCGCAGCCGCGCCTCGGACGCCACGGACGGATCGTCCGCGTCGGCGCCCGGGCTGTCGGCGGGCTTCACCGCGGCGACCCAGACGAGCACGAGCAGCAGCGCCAGGACGACGAGGGCGACGGCCCGGGCGGTCGCGATGCCGATCTCGCGCCAGTCGTCGTGCCCGAGCACGTGCCCCACCGCTCCCACGGCGATGCCGACCGCGGTCGGGAGCGAGGTCCACTGCTCGTTCTTGCCGGGAGTGCCGGTGGGGTTGAGCCACGAGAATCCGAGGCCGGTCACGACCCCGCCGAGGGCCATGGGCACCCCTGCGCCGAGCAACGTGAGCGCGCCCGCCCGCACCACGTCACCCCAGCGGACGTATGCCGTCCCGTCCGTCCCCGCCCTGCGCGCGGCGCCGAGGTGGCGGGCCCAGAGGATCGCGAGGAACGGCAGGGCGATGACGGCGGTGACCTTGACCATCGCGCCGAGCGCGATGACCACGCAGGCGAGGACGAACCGCCGGCGCAGCGCGAGGGCGAGGCCGGCGAGGACCGCCCCCACCATGAGCGCGTCGTTGTGGGCGCCGCCGACGAAGTGGGCGCCGACGAGCGGCACGGCGACCCCGAGCCACGTCGCCCGCACCGGCGACCAGCCGAGCCGGCCGGCCACGTCGGGCACGGCCCACGCCATGACGACGATGCCCATCACGGCGAGGAGGCGGAGCAGCAGCAGGGCCACCCACAGCTCGCCCGAGACCGAGGCGACGGCGCGGGCCAGGAGCAGCCAGACGGGGCCGTACGGGGTCGTGCTGTCGAGCCACGTCGGGGCCGTCGACGCCCGCCACGGCGAGTCGAGCTCACGGACGACGTGCTCGTAGGGGCTGAGCCCCTGGTCCCAGAGCAGGCCCTGGGCGGCATACGAGTAGAGGTCCCGGCTGTAGAGCGGCATGGCCGCGACGAGCGGGGCGAACCACAGCGCGACGGTGACCCACCACCACCGCACCGAGACGTCCGCATCGCGCAGGCGCCACCAGGCGAGCACGAGCAGCGCCATCGCCAGCACCGAGACCGTCGCGAGCGCCGGCGACCCGCCGCTGGGCGACCACGCGGCCACCCCGGGCCACAGCACGTGGCGGTTGGGGTGCGGCAGCGCGGCCGCGCCCCACGAGGCGGCCGCGAGGACGACCCCGGCCAGGCAGCCGGCCCAACGTGCCTGCGACACCCGGGTCGGCGCGCCGGCGGACCGGGGCTCAGCCATGCGTGACCGGTTCGTCACCCCATGCGAGCAGGCGCCAGCCGGACCGGGGGTCGCCCTCCATCGTGACGACGTGGGCGTTGTCGAGTCGGCGTCCGTCGAAGAAGTCGGCCTCGAGCCCGAGCGACGCCGAGCACCAGACCCGCATGGCCGCACCGTGGCTCACGGCGACCGCCGACTCGTGCCCGTCGGACGCGATGCTGGCGATCGCCTCGTCGTAGCGCTCCATGAAGGCGGCGCCGCTGTCGCCGCCGGGGATCGTGTGCCCCGGGTCGTGGCGCCAGCGGACCACCGCGTCGATGTAGGGCTGCCAATCGGTCGACATCTCGTAGTCGCCGGCCTGGATCTCGCGCAGGCCCGGCAGCACGACCAGGTCGAGACCGAGCAGCTCGGCGAGAGGCGCAGCGGTCTGCTGGGTGCGCACGAGGTCGGAGGTGTAGATGGCGCCGAGGTCCTCACCGCCCAGCCGGTCGGCGAGCGCCCGCGCCTGCGCCCGGCCCTCGTCGGTGAGGTCGAGGCCCGGCACCGCCGTGTCGAGCTGGCGGGCGACGTTGGCGTGGGTCTGGCCGTGCCGCACGAGGAAGAGGCGCACCGTCAGGAGCCCTTCACCGTGACGCCGCTCAGGCACTCGACACCCTTGGTCGGCCCGGTGTGGAAGTTCTTGATCGACACCGGCGTCGCCGCGCCGGCGGCGAGCTTGATGTCGACCTCCTTGCCGGCCACGTCGGAGCTGTCGGAGGTCTTGACGATGAAGACGGCCACGGTGAACGTGTGCTCCTGGGAGTCGGAGTTGGTCAGCGTGCCGGTGAAGCTCCACGACTCGCCGTTCGCCGCGCAGTTCGCGCTCGTCAGACTCGATGCCGCGTCGAAGAGGCCACCGTCGCTCGCCGCGGTCGTGGAACCGGGATCGGGCACGTCGTCGCTCGGGGTGTCGGCCGTGATCGTCGGCTGCACCGGGACGCTGACCGTCGGGGCCACGGAGTCGGGTGACGGGGTCGGCTGTCCGCAGGCGGCGAGGGCCAGCACGAGCGACGCGGAGAGGCCCAGCGCGACGGTCGGCACGGCATACGCCCGCGGTGCACCGAGGCGTCCACTCGTGGTCGGGCGGGGTCGGCGGGGCATGGGCACGTGCGGCCCCTTCCTGTCGGGAGGTCTGCGCCGCCCATTGTGCCCCGCGCGACGCTCAGGGCAGCAGCAGCCGGGCCGTGACGGCGGCGACGATGACGAGAAGCCCGGCCCCGAGCGCGAGCGTGTCGGGCAGGCGCCAGGGCGCCGGGCCCGCCCACGTGCGCCGGCGAGCCTCGGCGAAGCCGCGGGCATCCATCGCGAGAGCCAGGGCCGACGCCTGCCCGAGGGCACCGACGAGCAGGCCGCCCGTGACGACGACCGCCTCGCGACCGCGGGCGAGCGGCCCGCGGTCCGAGCGGATGCCGCGCACCCGGCGGGTCGTCATGAGCTCGCCCCAGAGGGCGTCGAAGGACTGGAGGCGCTGGAGGGCGGCCGTCGCAGCCACGACGGGCCGCGCGGGCAGCCGGAGCCGCTGGGCGAGGTGGTCGCCGAGGGACTCGGGGTCGATGAAGCCGACGACGACCGCCGACGGCACGAGGAGGCAGAGCACCCGCAGCGCCGCTCCCGACGCGACCTCGAGGTCACGGCCACCGAGCAACCACGCCGACCAGGCGACCCCGACGACCGCGACCGCTGCCGGCGCGAGCCGCGCGAGGACGCCCCGCAGGCGGCCGTGCGGGGCGCGACCCGGACCGGGCGCCGGCAGCCCGACGAGGCCGAGCACGACCTCGACGGCAAGCACGGCGAGGCCCTGGCGCCACGTGTCGAGCAGGGCGGGCAGCGGCAGCACGCACAGGGCCGCCGCGAGCAGCGAGAGCGGACCGGCACGGGCGACGAGCGGACGTCGCTCCGGCTCCGGGTCTGGCGCCGGCTGGACCGGTGCCTCGAGGCGGACCACCCGGTCCGCGTCGTCGACGACGCCCGGGTCGTGCGTGGTGACGACGACGGCGGACCCCTCCTCACGCGCCGCTGCGAGCACCCCGGAGACGGCTGCCCACGTGAGCCGGTCCTGCCCGACGGTCGGCTCGTCGGCGAGCACGAGGGCAGGCCCGTGCGCCACGGCCGACGCCATGGCCAGCCGGCGCTGCTCCCCGCCGGAGAGCTGACGCGGGTCGGCGCCGGCGAGGTGGGCGAGACCGAGCGAGGCGAGGAGGGCGTCGGCGCGCCGGCCGGCCACCTCGGGGTCGTGCCCGAGGGCGAGCGGCGTGGTCAGCACGTCGTCGCGCACGGTGCGACCCACGAGCGCGGTCGCGGCGCGCTGCGGCACCCAGGCGACGACCCGCGCGAGGTCGGGCGAGGACCACTCGTCCGGTGGCGTCAGGCGGTCGCGCGCGGAAGCGCCGTCACGGGATCCTGCCCCGGAGCCTGACGCGGAGCCTGCTCCCGACTCGGCCGGGGTGAGCTGGAGGGCGACGTCGACGGTGCCCCGGGCCGGCTCCAGGAGGCCGCCGAGGGTGGCCATGAGCGAGGACTTGCCGGCGCCGCTGGGACCGACGAGGGCGACCGTCCGACCGGCCCGCGCCTCCAGGTCGGTGCCGTCGACGGCGAGCGTGGTGCGCGAGCTCCCGCCGAGCCGGCGGCTGACGTGCTCGACCCGCACGCCGGCTGCCGACGAGACCACCCGACCCTGCGACACCCGGCCGGCCGCAGCCGTCGGGGCCGGCTCGAGGACGAGAGGGAGCGGATCCGGGTCGGGGACTCCGGGCACCCAGATGCCCTGGGCCGCAAGGGACTTCCCGTGCTCGTCGAGGACCCGTCGGGGGTCGCCGTCGGCCACGACCGCCCCGGTCGCGTCGAGGACGACGAGACGGTCGACGTGGTCGAGCCAGCCGTCGAGCCGGTGCTCGACGACGACGAGGGTGAGGCCGCGGCGCGCAACCACGTCGGCGACGACAGCACGCACGTCACCGGCCGTGGCTGCGTCGAGCATGGCCGTGGGCTCGTCGAGCAGGAGCACCGACGGCTCCATGACGAGAGCCCCGGCCAGCGCGAGCCGCTGGGACTCACCACCGCTGAGGGTCGCCGCCGAGCTCTCGGCCGCCATCGTCAGCCCCACCTCGCGCAACGCGGCGGTGACGCGCGAGGGCATCTCGGCCCGCGGCAGCGAGACGTTCTCGAGGCCGAAGGCCACGTCGCGGCCGATGCTCGACGCCACGACGCCGGCGCCGGGATCCTGGAGGACGAGACCCACCGAACCCGGAACATCCTGCGGTGCATGGCCGC
The DNA here is from genome assembly GCF_039532035.1 of Terrabacter carboxydivorans. Lineage (NCBI taxonomy): Bacteria > Bacillati > Actinomycetota > Actinomycetes > Micrococcales > Intrasporangiaceae > Terrabacter > Terrabacter carboxydivorans. The sequence continues at coordinate 86,330 of NZ_BAAARE010000007.1, forward strand.
CCACCGTCACCGTGCCCGAGAGGTCGCCGGAGTCCGCCGTGAGCAGCAGGCCCGCGAGGGCCCGCAGCAGCGTCGACTTGCCCGAACCGCTCGGCCCGGCGAGCAGCACGCGCTCGCCGGGACCGACGGTGAGGTCGAGCCCGTCGAGGACCGGGCGCGCGCGACCGAAGGGTCGCCACGTCAGGCCCTCGACGCTGATCTCCGCGCCGACGCGGTCGGCCGGCCCCGGGTCGAGGTGATCGGCCGGTGGTCCCACCGGCGCGTTCACGGGGGCCGGGTCAGCCGGACGGGCCGGGTCAGACCGCACGCTGCTCGCGGACCTCCTGGCCCGGAGGGAACGGGTTCAGCGCACCCGCGGCCGCGAGCAGCCGGGTCAGACCGACCGCGACGAGCGAGCCGAAGACGGCCACCGAGGCACCGAGCAGGAACAGGTAGGCGATCTTGTAGTCCCAGCCCCAGTCGGTCCAGTAGGAGTACCACTCGTAGACGGCCTCGAACGCGCCGCCGAGGAACCCGCCGAGCAGCAGCGGCGCCCAGCGGTACACGGCATACCCGAACGCGGCGAAGCCGAGCTCGACGCCGAGCCCCTGCACGAGGCCGGAGACGAGCGTGGTCAGGCCCCACTGCGTGCCGATGAGAGCCGACACGACGGCTGCGAGCAGCTCGGTGAAGACGGCCGCACCCGGGCGGCGGATGATGAGCATGCCGACGATCCCGGCGACGAGCCAGGGCCAGTTGAAGAGCGCGCCGAGCGGCGGGAAGACCGCCGAGACGGCGTTCGACGGCACGGAGTAGACGAGCCCCCAGGCCCAGTAGGCGACGCCGAAGGCGACCCCGAGGAAGGCGCAGGTGAGCAGGTCGATGGTGCGCCAGCGGGTCAGCGGCCCGCTCGCGGTGATGGTCGAGCTGGTGGATCTGGACATGGTGTGTCTCCCGAATTCCAGTGGATACGTGTGTCTACGAATGGATTCCGGGGGAAGCCGACCGAACGGACACGTCGAGGACGTATGCCGTGCGGTGGCCTGAGAAATACCGACTTCCTTCGCCGGTGCTAACCGGAGCAGGTTCGAGGGTCTGCGGCTCGGCCCAACGGGCTGCCGCACTCTCAGCGCGTGACGCGCTCCCCTGTCGTGATGGGTGGGTGGTGCTATTCAGTTGTCGGGGGTGACTCTACTCGTCCGGCGTCCGGGCCTCGTGGGTACAGTCACGTCATGGGTTCCAAGGACACGAAGAAGGCCGTCTCCCGGGCTGCCGAGAAGGCGAAGGCCAAGGCGGAGACGCCCCAGCACACCCCCGTCAGCGGCCCGGTCTGGAAGATCCTCAGCATCGGGTCGACGATCGTCGCGACGAAGCTCGCGACCGACGCGGCGCAGAAGGGCTGGAAGCTCGCCACCGGCCGCAACGTGCCGGTCAAGGGCGACTTCGAGCGTGAGCGCACCCGCGACGTCGTCCTCTTCACCGCCCTGTCCTCGATGGCCGTCGCGGCGGCGCGCGTCGCCGCCGAGCGTGGTGCGGCGTCGTACTACCGCCGCTCGACCGGCCACCTGCCGAAGGCCCTCGAGAACGAGAAGGTCTCGCCCACCGACAAGAAGGCCTCGCGCAAGCTCGCCAAGGGCAAGGCCAAGGCCGAGCGGGCCACCCAGAAGGCCATCGACAAGGCGACCGGGCGCCCCTAGCCCGAGACCGCTGCCTCGGCTCCGGCCCTCCGATGCCCACGGCGGCCGAGGGGCGGGGATCATCCGGTACCGGGACTCGCGCGTCGGCTCCGTCCCGCTGCGCGCACGCCCTTGTGGAGCCGGTCGACGACCACGACGGCCGGCACGGCCAGGGCCGCCACGACCCAGCCGGAGGCCGGCGGTGACGCGCCGCCGAGCAGCCCTGCGACGGCGGGCCAGCCGAGGATGACGAGCAGGAAGACGAGCTCGACCCCGACCGCGAGCAGCAGCAGCCGGTTGCCACGCAGGGAGTGACGGCCGACCGGCCGGGTCGCGCTCCGGCAGGCGAAGGCGTTGCCGAGCTGCCCGAGCACGACCGCGGCGAAGGCTGCACCCGAGGCCAGGGCGAGCAGCGGCGCCGGTGGGCTCTGCCCGAAGGCCCAGCCGCCGAGCGTGAGGACGGTGACGAAGGCCGCCATCTCCACCGCCGCCTCCGTCGGGCCGAGCACGAGCAGGGCCCGGCGCATCAGGCCCGGGTCGACGAGCGGGCCCGACCGCATCGGCTCGGTCATGACGCGCCGGCTCGCCGGCTCGGCGCCGAGCGCGAGCGCCGGCAGCAGGTCGGTGCCGATGTCGAGGGCGAGGACCTGCAGCACGGACAGGGCGAGCGGGAGGTGCCCGGCCGTCAGGGACCACAGCACGAAGGGCGTCAGCTCCGCGACGTTGTCGGTCAGGTGGTAGGTGAGGAAACGGCGCACGTTCGACCACGTCGCACGACCGAGCTCGATGGCGGCCACGATCGTCTCGAAGCGGTCGTCGAGCAGGACGACGTCGGCCGCCTCACGGGCGACCTCGGTGCCCGAGGCCCCCATCGCCACACCGATGTCGGCCTTGCGCAGGGCGGGACCGTCGTTGACGCCGTCACCGGTCATGGCCACGACGTGGCCGCGAGACTGCAGCGCGTCGGCGATGCGCAGCTTGTCCTCGGGCGTGGCCCGCGCGACGACCGTCCCGTCGACGTCGAGCAGCTCGGCGAGCGCCACCGGATCGTCGGGGAGCCGGTCGGCCGTCAGGGCCGTGCCGCCCGGCCTCATCAGGCCGACCTCCCGGGCGACGGCCGCGGCCGTGCCGGGGTGGTCGCCGGTGATCATCATGAGGCGTATGCCGGCACGTCGGCAGGTCGCGACCGCGTCGGCCACGCCGGCGCGGGGTGGGTCCTCCAGGGCCACGAGGCCGAGCAGGTCGAGGCCGTGCTCGAGCGCTGCCTGGTGGCCGGCGGGGTCGCGTCGCTCGGCCCCGTCGGAGCCGGACAGCCGGCGCCGGGCGACGCCGAGCACCCGCAGGCCCTGCACGCTGAGGCGCTCGACCTCCGCGGCGGCGTCGCCCACGTCGCGACAGTCGCGCAGCAGCGAGTCTGGAGCCCCGATGACGTGCAGCCACCCGTCCGAGACGGCAGCCGAGCGCCGCAGCCCCGGCTCGAAGGGGTAGGCCCGGTCGACGACGACCGTCGCCGCGTCACCGACCCCGACGCGCATCGCGAGGGCGTGCACCGCCGCCTCCATGGGGTCCCCGCGGGCGACCCACCGCTCCGCCCCCTCCGGCCCGGGACCCTCGTCGCGTGCAGCCGCGGCGGGGACCGCTCGGCCCTGCACGCACTCGACGGCGGAACGGGCGAGGACCCGCGAGGCCTCCAACGCCTCGAGCGAACCGGTGCACAGGGCCTCCGGGCCGTAGCCCTCGCCCGCGACGTCGATCGGGCCGCGGGGGGTCCACACCGACACGACGTTCATCTCGTTGCGCGTCAGGGTGCCCGTCTTGTCGGTGCACACGAAGGTCGCGGACCCGAGGGTCTCGACCGACTCGAGCCGCCGCACGAGGGCGTGCCGGCCGGCCATCAGCTGGGCCGCCCGTGCGAGGGACAGGGTGACGGTCGGGAGCAGTCCCTCAGGGACGAGCGCGACCGTCACGCCCACCGCGAAGAGGAAGCCGATCGTCGCGCTCACGCCGAGCAGCAGCGCAGCGCCGAAGGCGAGGCAGCCCGTCGTGACGGCGAGGACCGCGACGATCGTGACCAGCCGGTTCAGCTGTCGCGCAAGGGGACTCGTGGGACGCCGAGCTGACCGGGTCAGGGCGGCGATCTCGGCGAGCCGGGTGCGACCACCTGTCGCGACGACCCTGCCGCGACCGACACCCTCGACGACGAACGTGCCCGCGCGCAGCACCTCACCGACTTCGGGACGGCTCGTGACGCTCTCGCCCGTGAGCATCGACTCGTCGACCGCGACCCCGACGGCCCGGTCGAGCTCGAGGTCGGCACTGACCCGGTCGCCCGCGTCGAGCAGCACGACGTCCTCGACGACGAGCTCGTCGGCGCCCACCTCCACGACGGCACCGTCGCGCAGCACCCGTGCCCGCGGCGGCAGCAGCTCGGCCAGCCGCGCCCCCGCACGCTCGGCGCGGTACTCCTGCACGAAGGCAAAGACCCCGTTGAGCACGACGACCACGGCGATCGCGACGGCCAGCTGCGGCATACCCCCGACGAGGGCCATGCCGGCGGCCACCCACAGGGTCAGGGCGAAGAAGTGGGTCATCTGCCGGAGCAGCTGGAGCGCCGCCGGCTCGGACCGCGCGGCGGGGATGACGTTGGGTCCGTCGCGGTCCCGGTGGACACGCACCTGCTCGGCGGTCAGGCCCCGAGGACCGGCCCGGGCGTCGGACGCGACCTCGGACGAGGCGCCCGGGTCCGCCGAACGCACTGCTGCCGCAGGGTCCGTCGCGTCCATGGCGTCACCTCCGAGCGTGCCCTTCCACGCTACGCGCGGGCCGCCGGGCGCGGATGGGACCAAAGCCCCTGTCGGTCCGCCCGAGCGCCGACGGACGATGCAGGAGAGGCGTGTGCCGCGCGCTGGGACGAGCCGTGGCCGCCCGGGACCGCGTCGCGCACCCTCCGGCAGGCGAGCATCGAGCATCGGAGGAGCCATGACGACCACACCGGAGCGCACCGCACGACGACCCTTCGTGCTGGAGCTGCACGAGGGGGACCGCACCATGGCGGGCCTGCTGGGTGGCAAGGGCGCGGGTCTGGCGGAGATGTCGCGGCTCGGGCTGCCCGTGCCACCGGGCTTCATCGTCACGACCGAGGCGTGCAGGGCGTGGCTCTCGGGTGGCGGTGAGCCCGACGGCCTGTGGGGGCAGATCGAGGACGCCATGGTCGAGCTCGAGCAGCGGGCGGGGCTCCGTTTCGGCGACCCCTCGGCGCCGCTCCTCGTGTCGGTGCGGTCGGGGGCCCGCTTCTCCATGCCCGGGATGATGGAGACGGTGCTCGACGTCGGGATGACCGACGCCGTGGCTGCCGCCCTCGTCGCACGGGGTGAGGGTCGCTTCGCCTGGGACAGCTACCGCCGGCTCGTGCAGATGTACGGGCGCACCGTCCTGGGTGTCGACGGTGTGCTGTTCGACGACCAGCTGACGCTGCTCCGTCAGGAGACCGGGGCCGCGACCGACGCGGACCTCGACGCGGCCGCCCTCGAGCGGCTGACCGCCGGGTTCCGCCGGCTCGTGCGGGAGCGCACCGGCGAGGACCTGCCGCAGGACCCGCGCGAGCAGCTGCACCGGGCCGTCATCGCGGTCTTCGCGTCGTGGAACGGCGAGCGGGCCCGGCTCTACCGCGCCCACGAGGGCATCCCCGACGACCTCGGGACGGCCGTCAACGTCGTCCAGATGGTCTTCGGCAACCGCGGCGAGCGGTCCGGCAGCGGCGTCTGCTTCACCCGCGACCCCGTGAGCGGTGCGCCCGGGGTGTTCGGGGACTACCTGCCGGACGCGCAGGGCGAGGACGTCGTCAGCGGTAGCCGCAGCCCCATGGACCTCTCCGAGCTCGGGCGGCGCGAGCCGGCGCTGCACGCCGAGCTGAGCACCCACCTGCGCACGCTCGAGGAGCACTACCGCGACCTCTGCGACGTCGAGTTCACCGTCGAGCGGGGACGACTCTGGATCCTGCAGACCCGGCTCGGCAAGCGCAGCCCCGCCGCGGCGTTCCGGATCGCCGTCGAGCTCGTCGACGAGGGCGTCATCGACCTCGACGAGGCCCTGACCCGCGTCGACGGGACGCAGCTGCAGACGTTGCTGCACCCGACCTTCGCGAGCGCCGAAGGCTTGACCCCGCTCGCCCGCGGTCTCGCTGCCAGCCCCGGCGCGGCCTACGGCCAGCTCGTCTTCGACGCGGAGACGGCGATGGCGTGGACGGCCCTCGGTCGTGCGGTCGTGCTGGCCCGGCCCGAGACGAGCCCTGACGACTTCGGTGGCCTCCTCGCGGCGCGCGCCGTCATCACCTCGCGAGGCGGGCTCACCTCCCACGCGGCGGTCGTGGCCCGCGGCCTCGGCCGCACCTGCGTCACCGGTGTCGAGGGCCTCGTCGTCGACCCCGACGCCCGAGTGGCCACCCTCCCCGGCGGGGTGACCCTGCCCGAGGGCACCGTCGTGTCGGTCGACGGCACCGCAGGTGAGCTGTATGCCGGTCAGCGGGACGTCGAGCCGAGTGCCGTGGCGACGGCCGTGAGCCAGGGCGCGGCACCCGGCGAGCACGGCGGCGACAGCACCGTGCGCGCCGTGCTGACCCTCCTGGCGCACGCGGACCTGCGTCGCCGGCTCGGGGTGATGGCCAACGCCGAGACACCCGAGGAGGCCCGGGACGCAAGGCGTTTCGGCGCCGAGGGGATCGGCCTGTGCCGCACGGAGCACATGCTCCTCGGCGATCGCCGCGTCCTCGTCGAGCGCCTCGTCACCGACGAGGACCGCGAGGGCGCGCTGGCCGAGATCGAGCAGCTCGCCCACGCCGAGTTCACCGCCCTTCTCGAGACGATGGAGGGCCTCCCGGTCGTCGTACGCCTCCTCGACCCGCCGCTGCACGAGTTCCTCCCCGACCTCGTCGAGCTCTCCGTCGAGGTCGCGCGTGCCGAGGAACGGGGCACCGTCGAGCCGGCGCTCGAGCGCCGGCTGGCGACGACGCGACGGTGGCACGAGTCGAACCCGATGCTCGGGCTGCGCGGCGTGCGGCTGCTGACCGTGCTCCCGCAGATCATCGACGCCCAGGTGCGTGCCCTGGCAGAGGCGACCGTCGAGCTGCGCGACCGCGGCCACGACGTGCGTCCCGAGCTCATGGTGCCCCTCGTCGCGGACGTCGCGGAGCTCGTCGCGGCCCGGACCCGGATGGAGGCCATCGTCGGCGACGTGGCGCGGGCCCACGACACGTCGCTGCACCTGCCGATCGGGGTCATGGTCGAGCTGGCCCGTGCCGCGCTGACGGCCTCCGAGCTGGCGCAGCACGCCGACTTCTTCTCGTTCGGCACCAACGACCTGACCCAGACGACGTGGGGCATCTCGCGCGACGACGCCGAGGCCAACTTCCTCGCCGCCTACCGGGACGCCGGGATCGTCGCCACCGACCCGTTCAAGACCATCGACGAAGCCGGTGTCGGCGCCCTGGTCGAGCTCGCCGCGCGAGACGGTCGCCGGACCTGCCCGGCCCTCGGGCTCGGCGCGTGCGGGGAGCACGCCGGCGACCCGGCGTCGATCGCCTTCTTCGCCCGCGTCGGCGTGGACTACCTGTCGTGCTCGCCGCCGCGGATCCCGGTCGTGCGCCTCGAGGCCGGCCGGCAGGCGGTGCTGCTCGCCGGCGCATCCCGCTCGACGTCGGACACCCGCTGAGCAGGGCCCGGGCACTGCTGCCGCCCTCCGACCGGCCTCCGAACGGGCCCTCGAACGGGCACCACCCGGTGTGCTCCCGCCGGGTGGTGCCCCTGCGCGTCAGCCGGTGACAGGGTGACCGGGTGACCGGTCCGTGGGCGGGAGCGGGACGTCCGCAGGTCGGGAGCGTCAGGTGGCCCGGTCGGGGACGAGCACGGCTGCGCCGTGGATGCGCCCGGCCTCGAGATCGGCCAGGGCGAGGTCGGCCTCACCCAACGGCACCGGCGTCGTGGCCACCCGCAGCCTCAGGCGCTCGGCCAGCAGGAGGAACTCCTCGCCGTCCTGCCTCGTGTTGCTCGTGACGCTGCGCACCGAACGCTCCCGGAAGAGGTGGCGCTGGTAGTCGAGCACGGGGATGTCGCTCAGGTGGATGCCGGCGAGCGCGAGCGTCCCGCCGGGTGCCAGCGCCTCGAGGGCCACCGGGACCAGCTCGCCGACCGGCGCGAAGAGGATCGCGGCGTCGAGCGGCACCGGGGGCGCGTCGTAGGCCCCGCCGACCGACGCCGCACCGAGGTCGGTGGCGAGCTGCTGGGCACCGGCGCCACGGGTCAGCACGTGGACCTCGGCTCCCTGGGCGACCGCGACCTGCGCGGTCAGGTGCGCGCTCGCGCCGAAGCCGTAGATGCCGAGCCGTCCGCCGGGCGGCAGCTCGGCCCGGCGGAGGGAGCGGTAGCCGATGATGCCCGCGCACAGCAGGGGCGCCGCGTCGACGTCGGAGAACGACGTGGGCACCCGGTAGGCGTACGCCTCCGGCACGACCGTCCACTCCGCATAGCCGCCGTCGGCGTCCCAGCCGGTGTAGCGCGAGGCCGCGCAGAGGTTCTCGCGCCCCGACCGGCACCACCGGCACGAGCCGCACGTGGTCCGGAGCCACGCGACCCCGATGCGGTCCCCCGGCACGAAGCGGTGGGCGCCCTCGCCGACGAGCGCCACCTCGCCCACCACCTCGTGGCCCGGCACGACACGGTGCCGGTGCCGGGGCAGGTCGCCCGTGACGACGTGCAGGTCGGTGCGGCACACCCCACAGGCCCGCACCCTGACCAGCACGTCGCCGGGGCCGGGCTCCGGGATCGGCAGCTCGGCCCTCGCGAGCGGGTGCCGCCGCAGCGGCCCCGGCTCGTCGACGACCCACGCCTGCATGGTGCTGATGGCGCCTCCCTCGGGTCGTCGTCCACACGTCGGTCGCACGGGCGCGCGGCCTCCCCCGATCCCACGCCGTGGCCGTGGGTGCCGCCTAGGGCCGAAGGTCCCGTGGGCCGGAGCCCTTCGCCCCTGAGCAGCCTCGCACGCCGGGTGCTCTCCTGAGAGGGGAGCGATCGAGGAGGCCATCGTGAGAGCACACGTCGGAGACCGCATCGTGCTGGCGGCAGAGCACGTCGACGAACCCACGCGGGACGGGGAGGTGCTCGAGGTCCGCGGCGCCGACGGCGGACCACCCTTCGTCGTGCGGTGGGCCGACGGGCACACCGGCCTGATCTACCCCGGCCCGGGAGCGGTGCTGCGCATCGGCGTTCCCGGCGACGAGCACACGGCCGCGACTCCCACCCCGGCCCCCACCGAGGCCGAGCACGCGCCGACGCAGCACCTGCGCGAGTGGCAGGTCCGCGTCTCCCTGCTCGAGTCCGGCGACGACACCAGGGCGACGGTGGTCCTCGTCGCCGATCCTCCGGACCGCCTGAGCGCCAAGGGCGCGAGCCACCGCTCGTCCGACGACCCGGCCTCGCGCCAGATCGGCGACGAGATCGCCGTCGCCCGCGCCCTGCGCCACCTGGCCGACCGGCTCATCGTCGACGCCGAGCGCGACATCGAGCAGCGCACCGGCGAGGAGGCCCGCGTCCGCACGACCTGAGGCGCGCGACCACTCCTCGTCTGTCTCGAGGATCACGCCGCCGGCCCGGTCCGGCGGCGTGCGCGCGGGAGGACGATGGAGATGGATCCGAGGAGTGGGCCATGGGCAGTCACGCAAGACACGGGAGGGCCGGACGGGCGCCGGCATTGACGTTCCTCGGGGCGGCCGGGACCGTCACCGGCAGCAAGTTCCTGCTGGAGGGCGCGGGCGCGAGGCTCATGGTCGACTGCGGGCTCTACCAGGGCGAGCGCCGCTGGCGGTCGCTCAACTGGGAGGCCCCACCCGTCGACCCGTCCTCGATCGACGCCGTGGCCCTGACCCACGCCCATCTGGACCACTGCGGCTACCTGCCCGCGCTCGTCCGGGCCGGCCTCACGGGTCCGGTGCACGCGACGGCGGGCACCGCCGCCCTCGCCGCCGTCATCCTGCGTGACAGCGCGCACCTGCAGGAGGAGGAGGCCGAGGGGGCCCGCCGGGGCGGCTGGTCCAAGCACGACCCGCCTCTCCCGCTCTACACCGTGGCCGACGCCGACGTGGCCGTCGCGGCCCTGCGCACCGTGGGCCGGGACGCGGTCGTCCGCGTGGGTGCGGACCGGGCGCCGGACGCCCTTGAGGCCGCGGCCTCGGAGCGACAAGCTGCCGGCGCCACGGTGACGTTCGTGCCGGCGGGGCACATCCTCGGCTCCTCGAGCGTGCTCGTCGAGGTCGACGGCTCGAGCGTGCTCTTCTCGGGCGACCTCGGACGACCGGACCACCCGGTGCTGCTCCCCCGCACCCGGCCCCCGGCCGCCCGCACCGTCGTCGTCGAGTCGACCTACGGCGACCGGGCCCACCCCGAGGTCGACCCGGGGCACCGGGTCATGGCCGAGGCGATCCGGCGCACGATCCGCCGCGGTGGCAGCGTCGTCGTGCCGGCCTTCGCCGTCGACCGCACCGAGATCGTCCTGCTCGCCATCGCCGACCTCGTCGAGTCGGGCGCGATCCCCGACGTGCCGGTCTGGGTCGACAGCCCGATGGCGCTCGCGGCTCTCGAGATCTACCGCGACCCGGCCCACGCGGCCGAGGTCCGGCCGGAGGCGCTGGACCGGCTGCAGCGGCTCGCGGGCCTGCGGACCGCGCACAGCGCCGAGGAGTCGATGCGCCTCAACACCCCTGGCACGCCGTGCATCATCGTGTCGGCCTCCGGCATGGCCACCGGCGGCCGGGTCGTCCACCACCTGCGCCACCTGCTCCCGCAGGCGCGCAACACCGTGCTGCTCACCGGCTACCAGGCCATCGGCACGCGCGGCCGCGACCTGCAGGAGGGCGTGCGGGAGCTGAAGATGGCGGGCCGCTACGTCCCGGTGCGCGCCGAGGTGGTGACGCTCGACGACTTCTCGGTGCACGCCGACGCCGACGAGCTGCTGGCCTGGATCGGCGAGCTGCCGCAACCGCCGGAGACCGTCCACGTCGTCCACGGGGAGCCTGCGGCCGCACGGGCGCTCGCGGACGGCATACGCGATCGGTTCGACTGTGCCGTCTCGGTGCCGCGCTACGGCGAGCGCGTCCTGCTCGACTGAGGTCTCCTCGCCCACTCGTCCCGGCAAGACCTTCCGGCGCGGGCCGTGAGGTGGTCTCCTAGGAGGGGATCCCCAGCGCGAGGAGGTGTGCCATGGAGGCACGGGTCGGTGACCGCATCACGATGGCCGCGGAGCACGTCGGTCAGAGCACTCGCGAGGGCGTCATCCGCGAGGTCAAGGGCGAGGGCGGCGCGCCTCCCTACGTCGTGGAGTGGGCCGACGGGCACACCGGCCTCATCCACCCGGGACCCGGCTCGGTGCTGCGCTGCCAGCACCCCGACGACGAGCCCGCGGCCGGCTAGAGCTCGAGCGCGCGGGCGATCGGCACCCCGGCGCGGTAGGCCAGGTGCAGGTGGCTCGGCGCGTCGAGGACGGCCAGCTCGGCCGGCTGCCCCGGCGCGACGCGTCGGTCCAGCCCGAGCGAGCGGGCCGACACGGCGGTCGCGGCGTGCAGCGCCTCGGCCGGCGTCAGCCCCATCTCGCGCACGGCGAGCGCGATCGCGAACGGGATCGACGAGGAGTAGCAGGTGCCGGGGTTGCAGTCGCTGGCGAGCGCCACGTCGACCCCGGCGTCGATGAGCGCCCGGCCGTCGGGGTAGGGCGAGCGGGTCGAGAACTCGACCCCGGGCAGCAGCGTCGCGACCGTGGTCCCGCGGGCGGCGACGAGCGCGTCGACGTCGTCGGCGTCGAGGAAGGTGCAGTGGTCGACGCTGCGCGCCCCGAGCTCGCAGGCGAGCCGGACGCCGGGCCCGTGGCCCAGCTGGTTGCCGTGGACCCGGAGCGACAGCCCTGCGGCCCGGCCGGCCTCGAGGATCGTGCGGGCCTCGTCGCCGTCGAAGGCGTGCGCCGAGTGGGGCTCGCAGAAGACGTCGATGCTCTCGGCGAGGGTGCCCGGGCCGTCGGCGACGACCGCGTCGAGCATCGGTCCCGTCACGAGGTCGACGTATGCCGCCCGCTGCGTCGCGTACTCGCGTGGCACGACGTGGGCGCCGAGGAAGGTCGTGTGCGGGGTCAGCTCCCGGGCGATGCGCAGGCTGCGGAGCTCGTCGTCGAGGGTCAGGCCGTAGCCGCTCTTGATCTCGACGGTCGTCGTGCCCTGGGCGCGCATCTCGGCGACGCGGGCGGCCACGAGGGCGCGGAGCTCGTCGTCGCTCGCGGCTCGGGTCGCCGCGACGGACACCGCGATGCCGCCCCCGTCGTAGGGCGTGCCGGTCATGCGCGCGGCGAACTCCGCCGACCGGTCACCGGCGAAGACGAGGTGGCTGTGCGAGTCGACGAAGCCGGGGACGACGGCGCGACCGCCGAGGTCACGCCGCTCGTCCGCGTCCGGGGCGTCGCGCTCCGGCCCGACCCACTCGACGTCTCCGTCGTCCGAGACGACGAGGGCGGCATCGCGGACGATGCCGAGGAGGGCGTCACCGGGGTCGGTCTGCCCGTCGCCGCGGGCGGGGTCGTTCGTCGTCAGCTCGGCGATGCCCGTGAGGAGCAGGCTCACGCGGGGACGCCTCCGGCCACGCGGTCGATGGCGCCGACGAGCATCCGGCCGACGTCGCCCATCCGGTGGTGGCCGTCGCTGACCACGATGTCGCCGCCGACGACGACGGTCGAGACGTCGGAGGCCACGCACGCGTAGATGATCTGGTCGTGGGCGGCGCCCGCCGTGTTGACGGTGTCGGTGCGCACCGTGACGAAGTCGGCGAGGGCGCCCTTGCTCAGGTGGCCGCCGTCGGACCAGCCCAGGGAGCGATAGCCGTTGAACGAGGCCGCGAGCAGCAGGTCGTTGGCCGAGAAGCGGTCGCGCTCGTTGGTGACGAGCCGCTCGTGCATCTCGAGGCCACGCAGCTCCTCGAAGGGGTCGATGATGACGTGCTGGTCGGACCCGAGCGAGAGCGGGCTGCCGGCGTCGTGCAGGGCGCGGGCCGGGCCGATGCCGTCGGCGAGGTCGCGCTCGGTCGTCGGGCAGAAGCAGGCGCCGGTGCCGGTGCCGCCGATGAGCTCGATGTCGCGGTCCTCGAGGTGGGTGGCGTGCACCGCGGTCGCGTGGGCGCCGAGGGCACCGGCCTCGTCGAGCAGCTGGGTCGGGCTCGCGCCGTAGAACATCTGGCACGCGAGGTTCTCGCCGTGCTGCTCCGAGAGGTGGACGTGGAGCGGCAGGTCGCCCGCCGCCTCGACGACCCGGGGCAGGTCCTCGCGCCGCACCGCGCGCACCGAGTGGATCGCCGCGCCGAGGCGCACCCGGTCGGTCTCGGGGCGCCGCGCCGACATGCGCTCGGCCCAGGCGTCGACCGAGCCGTCGCTGAAGCGCAGCTGGCCGGGGTGCAGCTCGATGTGGCCGCCGCCGTTGAGGCCACCCTCGAGGTAGCAGGTGTCGAGCAGCGTCAGGCGGATGCCGGCCTCGTCGGCGGCCTGTCGCACGGCGAGCCCCATGGCGTTGGGGTCGCGGTAGGGGTGGCCGCCCGGACGGTGGTGGACGTAGTGGAACTCCCCCACGACCGTGATGCCGGCCTGGACCATCTCGGCGAAGACGGCCCGCGCGAGCACGAAGTACGTGTCGGGGTTGAGCTGCTCCGCGGCGGCATACATCTGCTCGCGCCAGCTCCAGAAGTTGCCGCCGCCGCCGTTGACCCGTCCGCGCAGGGCGCGGTGGAAGGCGTGGCTGTGGGCGTTGGCCATGCCGGGCAGCGTCACGCCGGCGAGGCGCACGTCGTCGGGCTGCGGGTCGGCGTCGACGAGGACGTCCTTGAGCAGGCCGTCCTGCGTGACGAGGCGCACGCGGTGCGCCAGCCCACCTGTCAGCCAAGCACTCTCGCACCAGAAAGCAGTCATCGGGCCACGCTCATCGACTCGGGGTCCTTCCCTGTGCACAGCTCGGTCACGACGGCGGTGAGGGCCGTGACCCCATGGTGGCAGTCCTCGGTGCTCGCGGACTCGCTGGGCGAGTGTGAAACACCTGTGGGGTTGCGCACGAAGAGCATCGCGCTCGGCACCCCGTGCGTCGCGAGGATGCCGGCGTCGTGCCCCGCGCCCGTGCCGAGCAGCGGCGCGTCGGGGAGTATGCCGTGCAGCCGGTCGACGAGCCGCGTGTCGAAGGCCGTCGTCGGGGTCCACGACTCCTCGGTCGTCGTCGCGCCGAGCCGGGCGGCCTCGGACGACACGGCGTCGACCACCGCGTGGACGACGTGCTCGCTCTGCCCGCGCGCGTCGAGCCAGGCGGTGACGTGGCTCGGGATGGCGTTGACCCCGCCCGGGACGACGTCGACCTTGCCCACGGTGGCCACGCAGCCGAGCCCCACGGCATACGACCGCGCGGCCTGCACGACCTCGGCGAGGCCGAGCATCGCGTCGCGACGGTCCTCGATGCGGGTGGTGCCGGCGTGGTTGGCCTCGCCGGGGATGTCGATGCGCCAGCGGCCGTGCGGCCAGATGTCGGTGCCGACGGCGACGGCGCGGGCCGGGTCGGTGAGGTCGTCGCCGCCGTCGGGGGCGATCGCGAGGGCCTTGCCCTGCTCGACGTGGAGCTCGACGAACCGGCCGATGCGGCGCACGGTCTCGTCGTCGCGGCCGAGCGTCTCGGGGTCGCGGCCGGCGCTGCGCCAGGCCTCGGCCATGGTGACGCCGTCGGCGTCGGTGAGCGAGCGGGCGCGGTCGGCGTCGAGGGCGCCGGTGATGATGCGGGAGCCCGCGCAGGCGATGCCGAAGCGGGCACCCTCCTCGTCGACGAAGTTGACGACGCCGAGCGGCACGTCGGGAGCCATGCCAGCCTCGCGCAGCGCGTCGACGGTCGCGAGGGCGCTGACGACCCCGAGCGGGCCGTCGAACGCCCCGCCGTCCGGGACGGAGTCGAGGTGCGACCCGATGACGACACCGGGCGCGGCGTCCGGGTCACCCCACCAGCCCCACTGGTTGCCGGCGCGGTCCTCGACGAGGTCGAGGCCACGGGCCGCGCACTCGGCGGCGAACCACTCGCGCAGGTCGTGGTCGGTCCGCGTCCACGCGTAGCGGCGGTAGCCGCCCGTCCCCGCGTGGCGGCCGACCGGCTCGAGGTCGCCCCACATCCGGTCGAAGCTCGTCGTCACGTCGTTCACCGCTCCTCGTCGGGCCGGCACCTGCGTGCGGCCGGGTAACTAGGCTCTGACTCATGGCCCCTGACCGTGATGACACCGCCGAGCGTAGTGAGTCCGAGCAGGTCCGCACGCCGGCGGTCGACGCCGTCGTCGCGGCCGGCATCGAGCACACCGTGACCCGGCACGGCCGCGTCTCGAGCCTCGAGGAGGCGGCCGCGGCCCGCGGCATCGAGCCGCGCGACCTCATCAAGACCCTCGTCGTGCGTCGCGCCGAGGACGACCACGTCTTCGTCCTCGTGCCCGGTGACCGCACCTTCTCGTGGGCCAAGGTGCGGGCGCTGCTCGGCACGAACCGCATCTCGATGCCCGACGCCGAGGCCGCCAAGGCCGTCACGGGCTACGAGCGCGGCACGATCACGCCGTTCGGCTCGGCCACCCGGCTGCCGGTCATCGCCGACAGCCACCTCGTGGGCCGACGCATCTCGATCGGCGGCGGCGCTCACGGGGTCGGCCTCACGGTGCAGGGCGACGACGTCATCCGCCTCTTCGAGGCGACGGTCGCGGACATCTCCGACGAGGAGACCCGCAAGACCCCCTGACCGTCGAAAGGCCACGTGTGGCCGCCCCTCGACCGTCGAAAGGCCACGTGTGGCCGCCCCTCGACCGTCGAAAGGCCACGTCTGGCCCCCTCTGCACCGTCGAGAGGCCATGGTTTGCCCCTCGTGGCGCGTCGAGAGGTCACGATGCCGGACACTGGTCACCATGTCCCGCACCCCGCTGCCCACCAAACCGTGCGCCCGCTGCGGCCGCACCATCACGTGGCGCAAGGCCTGGGAGCGCGACTGGGCGACCGTGCGCTGGTGCTCCGACAGCTGCCGCAAGCGCGGCCTGACCCTCGTCGACCTCGAGCTCGAGGACACGTTGGCCAAGCTCGTCAGGGCGCACGCCGCCTCGGCCACGGTCGACCCGTCTGATGCGGCCCGGGCCGTCGGCGGCGCCGACTGGGAGACGCTCGTCGAGCCCGCCCGCAACGCTGCCCGCCGGCTCGTCGCCGCCGGGCGCGCCCAGATCGTCCAGGGCGGCCGGGTCATCGACCCCGACCACGCCAAGGGCCCGATCACGGTCCGCCGCCCCCGCTGACCGCTCCGATCCCACACCGCGCGCCCTCCCGGCGTCCCTCGGTTCGATGTGTCCCCGCGGCCCAGAGGCCGCGGTGACACATCGAACGCGGAGACGGGAGCGCTGAACGGCATACGGCGCCTCAGCCCTCCTGCATGGGGATGCGGACGCCGCGCTCGTGCGCGACCCGGTCGGCGATGTCATAGCCCGCGTCGACGTGGCGGATGACGCCCATGCCGGGGTCGTTGGTCAGCACGCGGGCGAGCTTCTGCGCCGCGAGGTCGGTGCCGTCGGCGAGGGAGACCTGGCCGGCGTGCAGGCTGCGGCCGATGCCGACGCCGCCACCGTGGTGGATCGAGACCCAGCTCGCGCCCGAGCTCGTGTTGACGAGCGCGTTGAGCAGCGGCCAGTCGGCGATCGCGTCGGAGCCGTCGGCCATGGCCTCGGTCTCGCGGTAGGGGCTGGCGACCGAGCCCGAGTCGAGGTGGTCGCGGCCGATGACGATCGGGGCACTCACCTCGCCGGTGCGGACGAGCTCGTTGAAGGCCAGGCCCGCCTTGTCGCGCTCGCCGTAGCCGAGCCAGCAGATGCGGGCAGGCAGGCCCTGGAAGGCGATCCGGTCCTGAGCGCCGCGGATCCACTTGTGCAGGCGGTCGTTGTCGGGGAAGAGGTCGAGCACGGCCTTGTCGGTCGCGGCGATGTCGCGCGGGTCGCCGGAGAGCGCGGCCCAGCGGAACGGGCCCTTGCCCTCGCAGAACAGCGGACGGATGTAGGCCGGCACGAAGCCGGGGAACTCGAAGGCCCGGTCGTAGCCGCCCTGCCGGGCCTCGTCGCGGATCGAGTTGCCGTAGTCGAAGACCTCGGCGCCGGCGTCCTGGAACTCGACCATCGCCTTGACGTGCTTGGCCATCGAGGCGCGGGCACGGTCGGTGAAGTCCTCGGGCTTCTTCTCGGCGTGCTCGGCCCAGTCCTCGAGGGCGACGCCCTCGGGGAGGTAGCTGAGGGGGTCGTGGGCCGAGGTCTGGTCGGTGACGATGTCGATCTCGACGCCGCGGCGGAGCAGCTCGGGGAAGATCTCGGCCGCGTTGCCGACGACGCCGACCGACCAGCCGCGACGCTCGCGCTTGGCCGCGAGCGCCTTGTCGATGGCGTCGTCGAGGTCCTTGGCGACCTCGTCGAGGTAGCGGTGCTCGACGCGGCGGTGCAGGCGGGCCGGGTCGACGTCGACGATGAGGCACGCGCCGTCGTTCATCGTGACGGCGAGCGGCTGCGCGCCGCCCATGCCGCCGCAGCCACCGGTCAGGGTGAGCGTGCCGGCGAGCGTGCCGTTGAAGCGCTTCTCGGCGACGGCGGCGAACGTCTCGTAGGTGCCCTGGACGATGCCCTGCGTGCCGATGTAGATCCATGAGCCGGCCGTCATCTGGCCGTACATCGTCAGGCCGAGGTGCTCGAGGCGTCGGAACTCGGGCCAGGTGGCCCAGTCGCCGACGAGGTTGGAGTTGGCGATGAGCACGCGCGGCGCCCACTCGTGGGTCTGCATGACGCCGACGGGGCGGCCGCTCTGGACGAGCATCGTCTCGTCCTGCTTGAGCGTGGTCAGCGTGCGCACCATCGCGTCGAACGACTTCCAGTCGCGCGCCGCACGCCCGGTGCCGCCGTAGACGACGAGGTCGTCGGGGCGCTCGGCCACCTCGGGGTCGAGGTTGTTCATCAGCATGCGGAGGGGGGCCTCGGTGGCCCACGACTGCGCGGTCAGCTGCGTGCCGCGAGCCGCGCGGACGGGTCGTGCACCTTCCATGTCACTCTCCTTCGAGCGGGAAATTCGTTGGTATGCCGTGTGGTTCACCCGTCGAGAGGCCATTCCTTGCGGGTCCGTGCCCGTCGAGAGGCCAGTGCTTGTCGCACACTTCGGCCACTCGACTCGTCAGGACCGACAAACTCTGGCCTTTCGACGGTTGGGGGTGGGTGGGTCAGCCGCGGGCGGTCAGCGGAGGGGGCCGGTGACGGACTCGGCGGCCGCGAGGACGGCGCCGTCGGCCACGGCTGCACTGGCGCCCTCGATGTCGGGCGCGAGGAAGCGGTCGGGTCCCGGGGCTGCGTTGGTCCGCGCCGACAGGGCGGCGATGACCGCACCGGTCGCGGGGGCCGGCTCGAGCGGTGCGCGCAGCTGGATGCCGCGGGCGGCCGTGAGCACCTCGATCGACAGGACCCGGCCGAGCGCGTCGACCGACCGGCGCAGCTTGCGCGCTCCGGACCAGCCCATCGACACGTGGTCCTCCTGCATCGCCGAGCTCGGGATCGAGTCGACCGACGCGGGCACGGCGAGGCGCTTCATCTCCGAGACCATCGCGGCCTGGGTGTACTGCGCGATCATCAGGCCGGAGTCGACGCCGGGGTCGTCGGCGAGGAAGGGCGGCAGGCCGTGGTTGCGGGCCTGGTCGAGGAAGCGGTCGGTCCGGCGCTCCGACATGGAGGCGACGTCCGCGGCGACGATGGCGAGGAAGTCGAGGACGTAGGCGACGGGCGCCCCGTGGAAGTTGCCGTTGGACTCGACCCGGCCGTCCGGCGTGACGACGGGGTTGTCGACGGCGGAGGCGAGCTCGGCCGCTGCGACGCGGGCCGCGTGCTCGACCGTGTCACGCGCACCGCCGTGCACCTGGGGGGCGCAGCGGAGGGAGTAGGCGTCCTGGACGCGGGTGCACTCCTCGGTGCGGTGCGACTCCCGCATCGGCGAGCTGGCCATGACGGCAAGGATGTTCGCCGCCGAGTCGCCCTGCCCCACCTGCGGACGCAGCGCGTGCAGGTCGGGCGCGAAGACGCTGTCGGAGCCGAGCAGGCCCTCGACGCTCATCGCGGCCGACACGTCGGCGACCTTGAGCAGGTGGCGCAGGTCGTGGATGGCGAGGACGAGCATGCCGAGCATGCCGTCGGTGCCGTTGATGAGGGCGAGGCCCTCCTTCTCCGCGAGGACGACAGGCTCGATCCCGTTGTCGCGCAGGGCGGTCGCAGCGTCCGTGAGGGTGCCGTCGGCGAGACGCACCGGCCCCTCGCCCATCGCGGCGAGCGCGCAGTGCGACAGGGGCGCGAGGTCGCCGGAGCAGCCGAGGGAACCGTACTCGTGCACGACCGGGGTGATCCCGGCACTCAGCAGGGCCGCATACGTCCTCGCGGTCTGCAGGCGCACGCCGGTGCGTCCGGTCGCGAGGGTCGACAGGCGCAAGAGCATGAGGGCGCGCACGACCTCTCGCTCGACCTCGGGACCGGCGCCGGCGGCGTGCGAGCGCACGAGCGAGCGCTGCAGCTGGGCCCGCAGCTCCGTCGGGATGTGCCGGGTCGCGAGGGCGCCGAAGCCGGTCGAGACGCCGTAGTGCGGCACGGTGTCGTGGGCGAGGTCCTCGATGACGGCGCGGCTGCGCGAGATCTCGGCCTCGGCCTCGGCGGACAGCTCGACCCGGGCGCCGTGACGGGCGACCGCGACGACGTCGTCGGGCGAGAGCGGACCGGTGCCGACGGTGACCGTGCCGGCGGAGCCGAGGGGGGCGTGGAGGCCGGCGGTGGCGGGTGCAGCGTTCATGGTTCCCATCGAACCGCCGAACGGGTGGCGCGACCGCCACCGATGGAGGACAATTGTCTCGGATGCGAGACGTCGTCGATCGCGGACAGGAGGTGGGCCCACGTGTCCAACGCCCCGGCCGCCGCCAACGCGCTCGACGTCCTTGAGCACCTCTCCCGCCACGCAGAGCCGGTGCCGGCGGCGTCGATCGCGCGCGACCTGGGCCTGCCCCGCAGCTCGGTCTACCACCTGCTCAAGGTGCTGCACGGGCGGGGCTACGTCACCCACTACGTCGAGGAGCGGCGCTTCGGACTCGGCCAGGCGGCATACGAGCTCGGCTCCGCCTACCAGCGACAGGCCCCCCTCGCCCGCGTGGCACGAGCCGCGATGCGCCGGCTCGTCGACCAGTGCGGGCGCAACGCCCACTTCGCGACGCTCGACGGGCGTGACGTCATCTACCTCCTCGAGGAGCGGGCGCCCGGGCAGCCGATGCTCGTCACCGACGTCGGCGTGCGCCTGCCCGCCCACCTCACCGCGAGCGGGCTCGCCATGCTGTCGGCGCTGCCGGCGACCCAGGTGCGCGCCCTCTACCCCGACCGCTCCTCGTTCGTCGAGCGCAGCGGCGGAGGCCCGCGGTCGCTGGCCGAGCTGCGCAGCGTCCTCGCCCGGACCCGCACCGACGGCTACGCCCGCGAGGAGGGCACGGTCACGGCCGACCTCTCCTCGGTCGCCGTGCCCGTGCTCGACCGCGCCGGGCGTCCACTCGCGGCCATCGCGCTGACGATGCGCACGGCGGACGCCACCCCCGAGCACGTGACCGAGCTCGTCACCCGCGCTCGCCTCGCCGCCGACGACATCGCACGACGCCTGAGCCCCAACGCCGCCCGTCGCTGAGCCCCCGCGCAGGTCCCACCTCTCCTAGGGTGCCGACATGGACGTCCACCTCATCGGCGGCGGCTGGGACGACGACCTCGCCCCCGCCCTCTACGGCGACTTCGTCGAGGCCGCGGCCCGTCGCGCAGGTGCGACTCCGCGCATCCTCCTCGTCGTCATGGGCACCGACCCCGAGTCCCGCGAGTACCACGAGAGGTACGTCCACACGCTCGGGCTCGTCGGTGGCCACGAGCTCGTCGTCGAGCGGGTGCCCGAGGGCTCGCCGTTCGACGAGGCCGCGCTCGACGGGGTCGACGGGCTCTTCGTCGGCGGCGGCCCGACGCCGGAGTACCACGCGTCCCTCGTTGGTGCCTACGGCCACATCCGCACGCTCGTCGGGTCGGGCATGCCGTATGCCGGGTTCTCCGCGGGCGCTGCCATCGCGGGCTCCCACGCGGTGATCGGCGGCTGGCGCCTCGACGGTCGAGCCGTCTGCCCGGAGGACAGCAACGAGGACCTCGACGCCGTCGCGGTCGTCGAGGGGATCGGCCTGGTGCCGGGGTCCGTCGACGTCCATGCCGCCCAGTGGGGCAACGTGTCACGGCTCGTCGCCGTCGTGGCGGTAGGGCTGGCGCCGAGCGGCGTCGCCATCGACGAGGGCACCCGTCTCGGACCGGACGGGCGGGTCGTGGGTGCCGGCCGGGTGTGGCACGTCACCGCAGACACGTCGGCCCCGGGCGGGGCGCTCCTTCGTGCGGAGGCCGCGGGTCAATAGGCTCGGGCCATGCGCGCCATCACGATCCCTCAGCCCGGAGACGCCGACAGCCTCGTCCTGGACGAGGTGCCCGACCCCGTGGCGGGTCCGGGGCAGGTGCTCGTCGACGTCGTCGCCGCCGGGGTCAACCGGGCCGACGTCATGCAGCGCCTGGGGCACTACCCGCCGCCTCCCGGGGCATCGGAGTACCCCGGCCTCGAGGTGAGCGGTCGCATCGCGGCGCTCGGCGAGGGCGTCGAGGGCTGGCAGGTCGGCGACGAGGTGTGCGCCCTCATCGACGGCGGCGGCTACGCCGAGCGCGTCGTGGCGCCCGCCGAGCAGCTGCTCCCCGTGCCGCGCGGTGTCTCGCTGGTGGACGCCGCGGGCCTGCCCGAGGTGACGTGCACCGTCTGGTCCAACGTCTTCCTCGTCGCCAACATCCAGCCCGGTCAGGTGCTCCTCGTCCACGGCGGCAGCTCCGGCATCGGCACCATGGCCATCCAGCTCGCCAAGGCGGTCGGCGCCCACGTGGCCGTGACCGCGGGGAGCCAGGCCAAGCTCGACGTCTGCCGCGACCTCGGTGCGGAGTTCCTCGTCAACTACCGCGAGGAGGACTTCGTCGAGCGCGTGCGCGAGCTGACGAAGGGCCACGGCGCCGACGTCATCCTCGACAACATGGGAGCGAAGTACCTCGCCCGCAACGTCGAGGCCCTCGCCATCAGCGGCCGGCTCGTCACGATCGGGCTCATGGGCGGCCGCAAGGGCGAGCTCGACATGGGCATGCTCCTGGCCAAGCGCGCCGCCGTCATCGCGACGTCGCTGCGCGCCCGGCCCGCGACCGAGAAGGCCGCCATCGTCGCGGCCGTGCGTGAGCACGTGTGGCCGCTCATCGAGTCCGGGGCCGTGCGTCCCGTCATCCACTCGCGCCACCCGCTGGAGCAGGCGGCGCAGGCCCACCGCGAGATGGAGGCCTCGGGCCACATCGGCAAGATCCTCCTCACCACCGGGCGCTGACCGAGCCCTCGGGCACCTGACCCCGCCGATCCCCCGATCCCGCCGATTCCCCCGATCCCCCCGATCCCCCCGATCCCCGGTCCGGCCGGAGGGCGTGAGCGGCACTGTGGGACGGGATGATCCGGCCGTGTCGGACTCGTCCGGTGACGGGTCGACCCCGACCGGCGTACCGTCGGTCGATGGACCTCTTCGCCCTGAAGCGGCCCCCGATCCCACGGGAGGTTCACGGTGTTCATCCAGGTCATCCAGGGTCGGTGCACTGACGCCGACGCCCTCCACCGGCAGATGGACCGGTGGACCACGGAGCTCGAGCCGGGTGCCACCGGCTGGCTCGGCGGGACGTACGGCCTCACCGACGACGGCGAGTTCGTCGGGGTCGTGCGCTTCGACTCCCGCGCCTCGGCCGAGGCCAACTCCGCCCGCCCCGAGCAGGGCATCTGGTGGGAGGAGACGGCGCGGCTGTTCGACGGCGACGCGAGCTTCCACGACTGCGACGACGTGACGATGATGCTCGACGGCGGCAGCGACGACGCCGGCTTCGTCCAGGTCATCCAGGGCCGCCTCAGCGACCCGGAGCAGTTCCGTCACCTGATGGAGCGGCCGATGGACATGCTCCACGAGGCACGCCCCGAGATCATCGGCGGCACCGTGGCGATCGACGCCGACGGCTTCTTCACCCAGACGATGGCGTTCCGCACCGAGGCCGAGGCCCGCGAGGGCGAGCAGAAGAGCCCGCCGCCGGAGGCCCGCGAGGACATGGACGCGATGGGCTCGATGATGCAGGACGTCAGCTACCACGACCTGCACCACCCGTGGTTCGCCACGGCCGGGGCGCACTGACCGCGCGACCTCGCTTGCCAGCCCTCGGCATACTCGGTATACATGTCCTCACCTGAGAGAATACCGAGTATGCAGGGGGTTCGCGAATGTCCGTCAAGCAGGGGTTGCTCGCACTGCTCGCCGAGGAGCCGATGTACGGCGCCCGGCTGCGCAGCGAGTTCGAGGCACGCACCGGCGGCACGTGGCCGCTCAACGTCGGGCAGGTCTACACGACCCTCGCCCGGCTCGAGCGCGACGGCCTCGTCGAACCGGTCGGCGGCAGCGACGACGAGGGGCGCATCGCCTACCGCCTCACCGCGGCGGGGCAGACCGAGATCGAGTCGTGGTGGCTCACGCCCGTCGACCGCGACTCGACGCCGCGCGACGAGCTCGTCATCAAGCTCGCCCTCGCGGTCACGGCGCCCGAGGTCGACGTCCAGCGCGTCGTGCAGACCCAGCGCACGGCGACCCTGAAGCACCTGCGCGACCTGACGCGCCTCAAGAGCCGCGCGAGCGACGAGCCGACGGCCCACGACCTCGCCTGGCTCCTCGTCCTCGAGAACCTCCTCTTCGCCGCCGAGGCCGAGGTGCGCTGGCTCGACCACGTCGAGTCCACCCTGAGCCGTATGCCGTCAGCGACCCTCCGTGGGGCGCGCCCGGGCGGCGCCGCGACCGAGCCTGACCAGGAGGACGCCCGGCGGGCGGCCGCCGCGTCGAAGGGCGGCCGGTCGTGAGCGCCTCCGGTCCGGACAGCCCGGTCCTGGTCCTCGACGACGTCTCACGCGTCCACGGCGAGCGCGAGACCGAGGTCGTGGCCCTCAGCCACGCGTCGCTGACCGTCGCCCGCGGCGAGCTCGTGGCCGTCATGGGCCCGTCCGGCTCGGGCAAGTCGAGCCTGCTCAACCTCGCCGGCGGCCTCGACCGCGCGACGAGCGGCCGGGTCGTCGTCGAGGGCGTGGACGTCTCGTCCCTCGACGCCAAGGGTCTCGCGGCGCTGCGCCGTCGCTCGATCGGCTTCGTCTTCCAGGACCTCAACCTCATCCCCAGCCTGACGGCCGCCGAGAACATCGGCCTGCCGCTCGAGCTCGACGGCTGGTCGGTCCGCCGGGCCCGTTCGCAGGCCCTCGACGCACTCGACCGCCTGAAGCTGCGCGAGCTCGCCGACCGCTACCCCGACCAGATGTCGGGCGGGCAGCAGCAGCGGGTCGCCATCGCCCGTGCCCTGGTCGGCGAGCGCACGCTCGTGCTGGCGGACGAGCCGACCGGAGCCCTCGACTCGCACACGGGCGAGGGCGTGCTCAAGATCCTGCGCCAGCGCTGCGACGCTGGGGCCGCTGGGCTGCTCGTCACGCACGAGGCCCGGCACGCGGCCTGGGCCGACCGGGTCGTCTTCCTGCGCGACGGTGTCATCGTCGACGAGACCGGCGCCGCATCGACCGCGGACTCCCTTCTCGCAGAGACCCGCTGACGTGAGCGACACGAACACCTCGGTGCCCGCGTCACGCCTCGCGCAGTGGCGGGCCGGCTGGCGCGTCTCCCTGCGGATGGCCCGCCGCGACGTCCGCCGCCACCGCGGCCGCAGCCTCCTCGT
This sequence comes from Terrabacter carboxydivorans, assembly GCF_039532035.1. Classification (NCBI taxonomy): domain Bacteria; kingdom Bacillati; phylum Actinomycetota; class Actinomycetes; order Micrococcales; family Intrasporangiaceae; genus Terrabacter; species Terrabacter carboxydivorans. The sequence goes on from NZ_BAAARE010000007.1 coordinate 110,925, forward strand.
CGTCATCATGGTCGGCCTGCCCGTCCTGCTCCTCACAGCAGCGACGACGCTGTGGTTCACCGACGACCTCGACGCCTCCGAGCGGCTGCCCTTCCAACTCGGACAGAGCCAGGGCTACGTCATCCCGCCACAGGCGCTGCAGCTGCGCCAGCTGCTCGACCCGATGGAGCAGCAGGAGTGGCCCGGCAAGACCGAGCCCCCTGCCGCCAGGGCCGTCCCCGGCCTCGTCGCCGGCAGCGAGGCTGCTGCCCTCTCGACCCTGCTCCACGCGCGGCTCGTCGAGGTCACCTCGGTGCCCGCGACGATCCGCGTCGGTGACCACTACCTCTCCGGCAACGCGCTCGGGGTCGACAGCCGCGACCCGGCGGTGCTCGCACCGCGGGTCACGCTCGACTCCGGTCGCTGGCCCGCCGGCCCCGGCGAGGCGCTCGTCACCGCCGCAGGCATCGAGAACGGCCTGCCGCGCAGCGGCACGGTCGGGCTGCGGGTGCTCGGCTCCGCCGGCGAGGCTCCCGAACGAGCCCTCACCATCGTCGGAGTCGGTCGCGGGTTCGACGCGCAGGGCGGCCAGTACGTCAGGCAGTCCGACCTCGTGACGACTCCCCTGCCGTCGGACTACGCGCAGCGCCAGTGGCTCGTCGACCGCGGCGACCCGATCACCTGGGGTGAGGTCGAGCGCCTCAACAGCTACGGCGTGGGGGCCTTCAGCCGGTTCGTCGCCGAGCACCCGGAGACGATGACGCGTCACTCGGGGGACGCCTCGTCCGACAACACCGTGGCCCTCGTCATCGCGCTGGCAGCCCTCGGGCTGGTCCTGCTCACGACGCTCCTCGCGGGGCCGGCCTTCGCCGTCGGAGCGGCCCGCCAGCGGCGCACGCTCGCGCTCGCGGCGTCGAACGGCGCCACGACCCGACAGCTGCGGCGCACCGTCCTCGCCCAGGCACTGGTCCTCGGGGTGCTGTCCGCCGTCGTCGGTGCGGTCGTGGGCGTGTCCGGCGGCGTCGGATCCGTGCTCGTGGCGCGCCTCGCGCGACCCGACCTCTTCGTCGGCCCGGTGCAGGTGCCGTGGCCGGCGGTCGCCGCGGCCGCGGCAGCCGCCGTGCTCAGCTCGGTCGTGGCCGCCGTCGTGCCGAGCCGCGGGCTCGGACGGCTGGACGTCGTCTCCGTGCTGCGCGGCCAGAGCGTGTCGCCGACGCTGCGACGCCGCGTCCCGGTCGTCGGTGCCGTGCTCGTGGCGGCCGGGGCCGTCGCCGTCACGTGGGCCTCGTTCCGCGATCCCTCCTCGGCGGTCACCGCCTTCGTCGGCGGTTCCCTCGCGATCGTCGTCGGCTCGCTCCTCGTCGTCCCGCTCAGCCTCGCCCTCGTGGCCAGGGGCGCCGACCGGCTCCCCCTCGCGCTGCGGATGGCAGCGCGCGAGGCCGGGCGCCAGCGCGGACGGGCCACTCCGACCGTGGCCGCCATCATGGGTGGTGCCGCCGTGCTTTCCGTCGTCTGCATCGGCCTCGAAGCCGACACGACCCGAGCAGCCCGTGACCACGTCCCCGTGACGCGGCAGGGGCAGGCCGTCGTGCAGGGCGGACTCACACCTCTTCGCCTCCACGACCTGGCGCGGACCGTGAGGGCGACAGACCCCTCCCTGAGGCCACTCGTGCTCAGCGAGCTCGCGGACTACAACCAGCAGGACGGGCGCGTCATGTTGGCTGCCCGTCGCCCCGGCTGCACGGACGCGCAGGTCATCCCGCGCCCCTTGGGGGGCAACGAGATCCCTGACCTCAGCACGGCGTGCGTGACGGCCTCGAACTTCAGCAACGACGTGCCGTTCGCCACCCTGCAGGCCGCGGACCTCACCGATCTCACGGAGTTCCTCGACCTGACGCCTACCCAGCAGCAGGTTCTCCGGAGCGGTGGGGTGGCGACGGTCGACCCGGCCGAGGTGGCCGGCCTGCCCCTTCCGGACCGCGGGGGCCAGCTGCTCCGGGACGTCGACCGGGCACGACCCGTCGTCCTCGACGAGACGGGCGGCGCGGTCACATTCCTGCGCTGGCGACAGTCCGTCGACGGCCAGGGCAACTGGGTGGCGCCGGTCCCGGCCCGCACCCAGGTCGTCCGGATGCCGGTCGCGTACCTGACCCGTGCACAGTGGACCCGTCTGCTGGTGCTCTACTCGGGCGGCCCGGCCGGCGTCGTGACGACGGTGACGGCCGACAGGCTCGGGGTGGCCACCACGCCCACCGCGCTCGTGGTCCGCGCCGACGGCGGCATCTCGCCCGACCTGGAGTCCCGCCTCACCGACGCCCTGCGGGCGAGCCAGGGCGACGCGACCGTCAGCGTCGAACGTGGCTACCAGCGCGGCGACGGCCTCGCGCTCGTCATCCTGTTCGGCGTCATCGGCCTGGTCATCCTCGTCGCGACCCTCATCGCCACCGCCCTGAGCCAGACCGAGAACGTCCCCCTGCTCGGGACCCTCGCAGCCGTGGGGGCGACCCGACGGACCCGTCGGGCACTCGCAGGGTCGCAGGCGCTCTACCTCGGGCTGCTCGGGGCGGTGCTGGGCCTGCTCGTGGGCCTGGCGCCCGGGATCGGCCTGGCCCGGATCGTGCTGTCCACGGTTGCCGAGGACGGGGGTCGTGCCCTGCCGGCTACGATCCCCGTTCCCTGGCTGCAGATCCTGCTGCCGGTCGTTCTCGTGCCGCTCGTCGCCGGTGCGCTCGCCTGGGTCTCGATCCGCCGCGCTCCCGTGGTGGTGCGCCGGGCCACCTGACCCGCGGCTGCCGGCCACACGGCATACGTCGTCGGACCCGGGGTCCGTGCGCCTGACAGGGGGACGCACGGACCCCGACCCGTTGGGGCAGGATGGAGCGCATGAGCGACGACGCGAGCCGACAGGGACAGCTCCCCGACACCGACCTCCCGCGCGACACCAACGGCGACGAGCCGCGCATCGTCGTCGTCACGCCCGACGGCATGGGCGTCGCCGACCCGTCGGGCGACGACCGGCGCACCGACCCGCAGGACGGTCACGCCGAGCACCACCGCGAGGAGCCGCGCGAGCGCACCAACCCGGCCGACCTCGTCGAGGAGCCGGCCAAGGTCATGCGCATCGGCTCGATGATCAAGCAGCTGCTCGAGGAGGTGCGCAACGCGCCGCTCGACGAGGCCGGCCGGCGTCGTCTCGCCGAGGTGCACCACCGGTCCCTCGAGGAGCTCAAGGACGGCCTCGCGCCCGAGCTCGTCGCCGAGCTCGACCGGATCGCGCTGCCCTTCCGTGACGACTCCCCGACCGACGCCGAGCTGCGCATCGCGCAGGCCCAGCTCGTCGGCTGGCTCGAGGGCCTGTTCCACGGCATCCAGACGGCGCTCGTCGCGCAGCAGATGGCGGCCCAGCAGCAGCTGCAGCAGATGCGCGCCCTGCCGCCCGGTCCGGGCGCCTCCTACGGCACGCCGCCCGGCATGGAGCCGGGAGAGCGCCACCCCGGCGAGCCCGGACCCACGGGCCAGTACCTCTGAGGCCCGACCGACGACCGCGTATGCCGTGTGGTGACGTTCAGAGCCAGCTGGACCTCTCGCGCTCGGTCGGCACCACGGTGGGGTCCCACTGCGTGAAGGGCGCCTCCAGCTTGTAGCGGAGGTCCTTCTGCCGCAGCAGCACCACCGGCTGGCCGTTCTCCGGGTTGTCGAGCGACTCGAAGTAGTCAACGCTCCAGTGGAACCACCGCATGCAGAAGAGGCGCATCGTCAGGCCGTGCGTCACGACGACGACGTTGCGCGGCGCCGCCGGCGTCTCGAAGTTGCGGTGCATCGACTCGAGGAAGGTCGACACCCGGTCGTAGACGTCCGAGCCGGACTCGCCCTGGGTGAAGCGGTAGAAGAAGTGGCCGTAGCGGTCGCGCAGCCGTCGCTGCTCGGCGATGTCGGTCGGGTCCTGGAAGTTGGCCCAGTCCTGCTCGCGCAGGCGCGGCTCGACCCGCACGTCCCGCTCGGCGACGGGCAGTCCGAGCATCTCGAGCGTCTGCCGGGTGCGGAGGTAGGGCGAGACGTAGACCTCGACCGACTCGCCGTCGAGCACGTCGCGGATCGCCTCGCCGGTGCGGCGCGCCTGGTCGAAACCCTTGGGGGTCAGGCTGATCCGGTGGTCTGGCACCCGCTCGTAGACCGTGTCGTCGAGGTTGCCCTCGGACTCGCCGTGCCGCACGAGGATGATCCGGTTCGGTCGGTGCTCGAGACTCACCCGGTCAGACTACGGTCGCGGGCCCCGCACGGGCGTGGGCCGCGGCCGGCCGCGCGCCGCCCACGGTGCGACGAGCAGCACGAGCCAGGCGAAGCCGACCGCGAAGCTCGCGACGAGGATGACCACACCGGCCCACTCGCCGAGGAGGCTCGGCCCGAGGAGGAGCAGCACGGCATACGCCATCAACGCCGTGACGACCACAGCCTTGCGACGAGCCGACCCCATGACTCCTCCTCGCTCCGGCGCGCTGACGCGGCCATCGGAGCACGCCGACATGAACGGGTGGTGCCGTCCCGGTGACGCCTCACGGTCCGGTTAGGGTGAAGCGATGCGACAGGTGGGGACCCTGCTTCCCGGCGACAGCCCCTGGCTGCGCCGGGCCTCGCACGTGCTCAAGTGGGTCGCCGTGCTCGTGGCCTGCTACCTCGGCGGGGTGGCAGCGACCAACCTCGCCCCGACGGTCGCCGAGACGTCGCAGTACCGCGCCGTGCTGCGGCTCGACCCGGTGCCGCGCCACACCCCCGTGCTGCACGCGCCCACGATCGTCGGCGACGTCGACGTCCAGTTCGCCTCTCCCCTCGTCGCGCCCGGTCTCGACGTGCAGGTCGCGGTGCGCGAGGAGATCACCAACCTCTTCACCCGGCCCAACGTCGACATCAGGGCGCTGCAGCCCTCACCCGACGAGATCTCTGCCGCGATCTCGCAGGCCGCGACGGGCGTGGGCATCCGCTTCGTGCTCGGCGCGACGTCGATCGCGGTCCTGCTGGCGCTCGCCTCGCACTACATGCGCCAGCGCAACACCCGGCGCCACCACGTGCTCTTCGTCGCCTCGGCGATGGTCGTCGCGACCGTCGGCACGTTCGGCGGGATCGCGCTCACCTACCAGCCGAGCCGCTTCGCGGAGTACCGCACGAGCGGCGTGCTCGGTGTCGTGCAGCGCAACGCCGGCCTGCTCGCCGACGTCGAGGCCCGCGCCTCGCAGGTGACGCCGTACTTCCGCAACCTGCTCGCCGTGACCCAGGCGCTCCAGCAGAAGTACGTCGCGGGCAACGTCAACGAGCCGGTGTCGGCGCGCTTCCTGCTCGTCTCCGACATCCACGGCGCCAACCAGTACGCCCTGATGAAGACGATCATCGCCGAGGAGGACATCGACGCGGTCATCGACAGCGGCGACCTCGTCAACTTCGGGCGGGTCCAGGAGGGCGACGCCGCCGACCTCTACCGCTCGATCCAGTCGCTCGGCGTGCCCTACATCTTCACGAGCGGCAACCACGACCAGTCGTCCGCGAGCGACCGGGCGGTGCTCTCGCGCCTGGCCCGCATCCCCAACGTCGTGCTGCTCGAGGACGCCGCCGGCACCTTGCGCGAGCTCACCTTCCACGGCCTGCGGATCACCGGCTTCAACGACCCGCGCTACTTCGGCGACGACAACGCCGACCCGACCGCCAAGGCCAAGCCGGCGGCCGACCGCTACAACGCCGCCACCGCCGACCAGCCCGAGCCCGACATCGTCGTCACCCACGAGCCGTATGCCGCCGAGCAGGTCGACCGGGCACGTCTGCTCATCAACGGGCACATGCACACCCCGGCGATCGAGGGCAACCGCATCCAGGTCGGCACCTTCACCGGCGGCGGTGTCGTGGCGCACTACGCCGAGGGGCCGGGGCAGGAGCTCGACGGGCAGCCCTACGCCTTCGACATCGCCCAGTTCGGCACGTCGTGCGAGCTGACCTCGCTGTCGCGCTACTCGTTCCGCAACCTGCTCGAGGGGCGCCCGGCCTACGACAGCGTCCAGGTCATCAGCGGCGCCCGCATCGACCCCTACCGGCCAGTCACGACGAGCGCGCAGCCGGGCCAGGACCAGCCCGACCCGGCCAAGCGCCTGTGCAGCCGCATCGACGAGACGACGGTGCGCTCGCTGCCGCTCGCACCGGGCGATCCGCAGTCGCCGGCCACGACGCCGGCGCTGCCGCCCGTCACCCCTTGAGGTCGGGGAACTGCTCGTCGCGCCACTCGCCCTCGGGCTGGGCCGCACCGGTGGCGTCGAGGTCGTTCTCGCGACCCCGCAGCTCGATGCGGCGGATCTTGCCCGAGATGGTCTTGGGCAGCTCGTAGAACTCGATGCGCCTGACCCGCTGCCACGGCGCCAGCCTCTCGCGGGCATGCGCGAGGATCGAGCGCGCGGTGTCGGCGCTCGGCTCGTGGCCCGGCGCGAGCGCGATGTAGGCCTTGGGCACCGCGAGGCGCACGGGGTCCGGTGACGGCACGACGGCCGCCTCGGCGACGGCTGGGTGCTCGATGAGGACCGACTCGACCTCGAACGGGCTGATCTTGTAGTCGCTGGCCTTGAAGACGTCGTCGGTGCGCCCGACGAAGGAGATGTAGCCGTCGGCGTCGACCGTGGCGACGTCACCCGTGTGGTAGAAACCGCCGGCCATGGCGTCGGCGTTGCGCTGCTCGTCGCCCTGGTAGCCGGTCATGAGCGGGACCGGGGGCTGCGACAGGTCGAGACAGATCTCGCCCTCGCGGTTGCCGTCCGCATCGGATTGTGTGACAAGGGCGTTCGTGATCGGGTCGACCACGACGACCGGGCAGCCCGGCAGCGGTCGACCCATCGACCCGGGCTTGACCGTGGAGCCGGGCGTGTTGCCGACGGCAGCCGTCATCTCGGTCTGGCCGTAGCCGTCGCGGATCGTCAGGCCCCACGCCTTCTCGACCTGCGCGATGACCTCGGGGTTGAGCGGCTCGCCCGCGCCGATGACCTCACGCAGCGAGCCGGGCCCGGCCGAGAGGTCGCTGTTGATGAGCATGCGCCACACGGTGGGCGGTGCGCAGATCGAGGTGACCTCGTGGGTGTGCAGCACCCGCAGGAGCGCAGCCGGGTCGAAGCGGCTGTAGTTGTAGACGAAGGCCGTCGCCTCCGCCGCCCACGGCGCGAAGAACGAGGACCAGGCGTGCTTGGCCCAGCCGGGGCTGCTGATGTTGAGGTGCACGTCGCCGGGCTGCAGGCCGATCCAGTACATCGTCGACAGGTGCCCCACGGGGTAGGAGCGCTGCGTGTGCTCGACGAGCTTCGGCCGGCTCGTCGTGCCCGACGTGAAGTAGAGGAGCATCCGGTCGTCGGGTCCGGTGCCCGGGTGCTCGGTCGGGCCCGCGTCGATCGTGTATGCCGTGCCGTGGTCCTCCCAGCCGTCCGTGGCCGTGCCTGCCGGGTCGGCCCCACCGACGGCGATGCGCACGTAGTCGCCGGGCACGTCGTCGAACTTGTGCACCTCGCCGGCGTTGGTGATGACCGCCCGGGCCGCGCCACGCGTCATCCGGTCGACGAGGTCGCCGGGTCCCACGGCCGTCGTCGTCGGCATGACGACGGCGCCCATCTTGATGACGGCAAGCATCGACTCCCACAGCTCGACCTGGTTGCCGAGCATGAGCACGACCGAGTCCCCGCGACGGACCCCGAGGGAGGCCAGCCGCGCCGCGACCTGGTCGGAGCGGCGGGCCATCTCGTCATAGGACCAGGAGCGGGACGACTCGTCCTGCTCGACGATCGTCAGGCACGCACGGTCGTTGCCACGGGCCACGGCGTCGAACCAGTCGATGCCCCAGTTCCAGCGGTCCCCGACGTCCGGGAAGGTGAACTCCCGGACCGCGCGGGCGTGGTCGCCGCGCAGGGCGAGGAGCTGGTCACGGGCGGCTCGGTAGCGCGCGGTCACACCGGCTTCGTCGACAGGTGAGGTCATGCTCCGACGATGCCACACGCGCCTGCGGCCGGGAGCAGGACCGGCGAGGTCAGAGCGTCTGGTCGCTGCCGTCGCCGAGGTCGCGCGGACGGCGCCGCTCCTCCGCAAGCTCGGGCCGGTCGGGACGCCGGCGCGGGATGGCCGTCGTGTCGCCGGGGTCGTGGCCGTCGTAGTCAGCGCCGTAGTCGTCGCTCGCGGCATACGCCGGGTCCGAGCCCGGGGCGTCCGACGGGCCGGCGCCGCGACCGAACGTCCGGCGCCGCAGGTCGTCCTCGTCGATGAGGCGGTTGATGAGCTGCTGGACCTCGTTGCTGCGCGGGATGTTCGAGAGGTTCTCGTCGGGGCTGTCGCCGGCCGACTCGATGTGCAGGGAGCCGGACCGGATGAGCCGGTCGAGGACGGTCTGCTGGAAGCTCACGTCGGTGATCTTCGACAGCGTGATGTCCTTGCCGTTCTTGGTGAGGATGCCGCGCCGGACCATGACGCGGTGCGAGGTGATGACGTAGTGGGTGGTGCGCCAGCGCAGGTAGGGCACGACGACCGCCGGGATCGCGACGACGACCAGCACCGCCACGGCAACCCACTGGATGCGGTTGCCTGTCTCGTCGTCGGGCGTCACGACGGCGACGGCGATGCAGGCGGCCGTGAGCAGCAGCCCGAAGATCGTCGGCACCACGACGGTGAGCCAGTGCGGGTGCAGGTCGCGCTCGACCTTCTCGCCCTTGGCCAGCACGTTCTCCGGGAAGCCCACGGTGATCCTCCTGTCGTCACGGTCCGGTCGGACCACGCCTACCCGTTCAGCCTAGGCGTTCACCCCTCGTCCGCGGCCTCCCGACGGGCCGCGGCGACCGCGTCGTCGACCGTGTCGTGGATGCCGGCCAGGACGTCGTCAGCCTCGGCCGCGCCCACGACGTCGCGCACCTGCCCGATGCCGGCCGCGAGGTGGAGGCGTATGCCGTCCCGCCCGAGTCCCGACTCCAGCTGGGCCAGCATGTCGGCGGCGCTCACGTCGATCGCGGGGACGGCGCTCGCATCGACGACGACGGCCCGGGTCGCGGGGGTGACGGCCGCCCTGATCTCGTCGCGCACGTGCTCGGCGTTGACGAAGTAGAGCCCCGACTCGACCCGCACTACGACGACGTCCGGCGCTGCTGCGAGCTCGGGGTGACGGGTCGCGTCGAGCCACTCGCCGGCGACGCCCGGCTGGCGCACGAGACGGGCCACGTGGGGTCGGGACGTCCGGTAGAGGAGCAGCACGAGGGAGAGCAGCACCCCGACGAACAGGCCGGGCAGCGTGTCGAGCACGAGCACCCCCAGCAGCGCGCCGACGGCGGCGATGAAGTCGGCCCGGGCCGCGCGGCGGTAGATGCGTCCCAGCGGGGCCGACCACACGGCATACAGCCGGCGCAGCGAGGCGACGTCCACGAGCTCGACGACGGCGGCGATGACGACGGCGGCGAGCACCGGCTCGGGGAGCGACTCGAAGAGTCCCGTGAGGAAGAGCAGGGTCACGACGGTCAGCGCGCCCACGAGGACGTTGGACGCCTGGCTGCGCGCCCCGGCCGCCCCGTTGACGGCCGTCTTGCTCAGGCTGCCGTTGACGACCATGCCGCCGAGCAGCCCGGAGCCGACGTTGGCGGCGCCCAGCGCCGTGAGCTCACGGTCGGTGTCGAGCTCGTAGCCGAGCCGTGCGGCATACGCCTTCGCAGCGGCGAGACCCTCGACGAAGGCGATGAGCAGCACGCCGACGGCGGGGCCCGCGAGCTCGAGGTACTGCGAGGGGTCGGAGCCCGGCAGCCCGAGGCTCGGCAGGCCGGCATCGATGGGGCCGACGATGGCGACGCCGCGCTCGTCCAGGGAGAGCAGGCGCACGGCCGCGATCCCGAGGGCCACGACGACGAGCGACCCGGGCAGCCGGGGCGCGACACGGCGCAGCACCGTGACCAGGACGAGCGCGCCGATGCCGACGACGGCGCTGAGCCAGTGCACGTCGCCCAGCTCGGTGACGAGCGTCCACGCCGAGCGGAAGAAGCCGCCCTCGGGCTTGTCGACGTCGAGAAGCTTGGGCACCTGGCCGAGGATGATCGTCAGGGCGAGCCCGACGATGAAGCCCTTGAGGACCGGCACCGCGGCATACAGCCCGACGACCGGCGGGACGCCCACGATCGTCGCGTAGGCCAGCGACTCGGCGACGAGGACGGCCCAGACAGTGAGGCCCGCGACGACGTCCGGGCGCAGCCAGGCACGCCGGTAGCCGCGCACCCACGGCGCCAGGGCCGTCATGGGCGCAGGAGCGCGCTGATCCCGTCGCCGAGCACCTTGGCGCCGAGCACGAGGAAGAGCACGACCATGACCGTCGCGTTGTTCGCGACGAGCCACACCTTGGCCCGGTCGAGCGCCGGCGCGACGCGGTCGCGCGCCACGAGGTAGGCGACGACCGGGACGGCGACGGTCAGCGACGCGAGGACGACGTAGACGGCGCCGACGGCGACCTTCCCTCCGGTCGCGAGACCGCTCGAGGCGATCGTGGTCGCGGCGGCGAGCGTCAGCCCGAGGTTCTTCGGGTTCGCCCCGGCGAAGACCGCTCCGAACCCGAAGGCCTTTGCGGCAGTGAACGAGTCGATCGACGACATCCAGGCCGGTGGCTGCGGCTCGGCGCCGGGGACGGGCCGGGAACGCCACTGCCTCAGGGCGAGCACGAGGAAGAGCAGGCCCACGACGACCTTGACGACGCCGCCCACGACGCTGCTGCCGTCACCACCCCCGAGTCCGCCGAGGACCGCCACGGCGGCGGTGACGGCCCCCAGCGCGAGCACCCACCCGGCCAAAAAGGCGGGCGCGTTGCGGGCCGCCGCGGGAGAGAACAGCATGAGGATCACCGCGATGACGGGCACCGGGCTGATCGCCACACCGACCGCGTTGCCGAGGACGTCTCCGATCGCGGCCCCCACGGAGGGTCAGCCGGCCAGGATCCGGGCCTTCTGCTGCGCGAGCTCCTCGTCGGTGAGGATGCCCTGCGCGTGCAGTGCGGCCAGTCGCTCGAGCGCAGCGATCATGTCGTCGGCGCCCATCGCGGCCGGCGCTGCGGCCGGTGCGGGGGCGGGCGGCGGAGGGGGCGGAGGCGGTGGCGCCTGGGCGGCCAGGGCCTGGGCGACGGCGGCCTGCGTGGCGGCGGCCTGGGCCGCGGCCTCCTGCTGCTGCCGGTAGGCCTCGGCGTCGGCGGCCTGCTGCGCCTTGACCTGCTGGCCCTGCTGCATCTTGCCGCTCACGGCGTTGGCCGTGCCGGCGACGACGGCCGTGCGGGCGGCGAGCCCCAGCAGGCCGGGCCGTCCCATGCGTCCCCTCATGACCCCTCCTCGTTCGTTGCCTTCGACGAGAGGGCGGCCAGCGCCGTCTCGATGTCGTCGTGGGGCAGCCGCTCCATGACGAGCAGCTGGCCGTCGAGCTCGCGCACCTCGGCGGCGATCTCGGCGGCCCACGTGTTCTCCCAGGCGATGACGAGCACCGTCGTCCCGGGGTCCATCTCGGCGGCGATGGCGTGCGCGTCCTCCTCGCCGACGAGGTCGGGCATGACGGTCGGGAAGCCGAGCAGCTCCTCGGCCCCCTCGGGCGACTCGGCGTCGAAGAGCCGGACGCTGCCGTCGTCCTCCTTGCGGACGAGGAGCACGTCGAGCACCCGGACGGCGCCCCGGTCAACGGCCCGGGCCACGGCATCGCGTATGCCGCCCTGCCGCAGCTCTCCGCGGAAGCCGATGACGGCCAGGTCAACTGGTCCGATCGGCGCTGACGTCGAAGTCGACATGGCACTCCCTCCGGGTTCGTGGGCGGCGTCGTGACCGGCGCCGCTCACCACATGCTCCGGCGCGTGCTCGGGCTCGGGCATCACCCCGGCGGGGTGAGGTCCCCGGCCCGGGCCCGGTGGTGCCATGAGCACATGAGCGCAGCAGACGTCACCCCGACCATCACCGCCCAGCAGCAGGCCGTCCTGCAGCGACTGCCCTTCTCGGACGAGCACGACGCCGAGGCCGTCGACCGGGGCATCATCGCCTCGCTCGAGCCCGGCGTGGTGACGAATGCCGAGGGTCGCACCGTCTGGGACAACGACAGCTACGGCTTCCTCGGTGGCGAGGCGCCCGACAGCGTCAACCCGAGCCTCTGGCGGCAGTCCGGACTCGTCGCGCGGCAGGGGCTCTACGAGGTCGTGCCCGGGATCTACCAGGTGCGCGGGCTCGACCTGTCGAACATCTCGTTCGTCGAGGGCGAGAGCGGCGTCATCGTCATCGACCCCCTCATCAGCGCGGAGACCGCCGCGGCGGCGCTGGGCCTCTACCGCGAGCACCGCGGCGACCGGCCGGTGGTCGCGGTGCTCTACACCCACTCCCACATCGACCACTTCGGTGGCGTCAAGGGCGTGACGACCCAGGAGGACGTCGACGCGGGTCGCTGCCAGGTCATCGCCCCGGCCGGCCTCGTCGAGGAGGCCGTGTCCGAGAACGTCTACGCCGGGACGGCGATGAGCCGCCGCGCGGGCTACATGTACGGCGCCTCCCTCCCCCGCGGCGTGCAGGGACAGGTCGGAGCGGGGCTGGGCCAGACCACCTCGTCGGGCTCGGTGACGCTCATCGTCCCGACCGTGGACGTCACGACGACCGGCGAGGAGCTCGTCGTGGACGGCGTGCGCATGGTCTTCCAGATGGCACCCGGGACCGAGGCGCCGGCCGAGATGCACTTCCACTTCCCCGACCTGCGGGCCCTGTGCATGGCCGAGAACTCGACGCACACCCTGCACAACCTGCTGACGCTGCGCGGGGCCCTCGTGCGCGACCCGCACGCCTGGTCGGGCTACCTCACCGAGGCCATCGACCTCTTCGGTGAGCAGACCGACGTCGTCTTCGCCTCGCACCACTGGCCGACGTGGGGTCAGCAGGAGTGCATCGAGTACCTCTCCGTCCAGCGCGACCTCTACGCCTACCTGCACGACCAGACGCTGCGGATGCTCAACCGGGGCATGACCGGCTCCGAGATCGCCGAGGAGATCCAGATGCCGCCCGCCCTCGAGGCGGCGTGGCACACGCACGGCTACTACGGCTCGGTCAGCCACAACGTCAAGGCCATCTACCAGCGCTACATGGGGTGGTTCGACGGCAACCCGGCCCACCTTTGGCAGCACCCGCCGGTCGAGGCGGGCCGTCGCTACGTCGAGTTCATGGGCGGCGCCGACGAGGTCGTGCGCAAGGCGCAGGGCTCCTACGACACCGGCGACTTCCGTTGGGCCGCAGAGGTGCTCAGCCACGTCATCTTCGCCGACGAGCACCATGCCGGAGCGCGCGAGCTGCTCGCCGCGACGTTCGAGCAGCTGGCCTACGGCTCCGAGAACGGCACCTGGCGCAACTTCTACCTCTCGGGCGCGCACGAGCTGCGTCACGGCAGCTTCGGCACGCCGACGGCCACGGCGGCGCCGGACCTGCTCGCCCAGCTCACGCCGGAGCAGCTCTTCGACGCGCTCGCGATCCGCGTGCACGGTCCGCGGTCGTGGGACCTGCACCTGCGCCTCGACGTCGACCTGACCGACGGTGCCCGCTTCCGCCTCACCCTGCGCAACGGCGTGCTGACCTACACGTCGGCGACCCAGCAGTCGGAGGCCGACCTGACGCTCCGGATGCCGAGGGCCGCCCTCGGGGCCCTGATGTCCGGCGCCGACCCGGCCGCCATCGAGGGCGTGGACGTCTCGGGCGACCCGACGGTGCTGGGCACGCTGCTCGGCGCCCTCGACGCGCCCGACCCCGACTTCGCCATCGTCACCCCTTGAGCGCGTCGAGCGCCCCGAGAGTGCCGAGAGTGCCGAGGCCGTCGTGACGGAGCGCGTGCAGTCCGAGCGACCGGTGGTGGCGCCGCGTGGTGTCCTCATCCTCGTGGCGCTGGCAGCCGGCTTCGTCGTGGCGTTCGGCATCCGCCTCGTATCCGGCATCGTCGGCCCACTCTTCCTCGCCCTCGTGCTCACCATCGCCGCGTTCCCGGTCCGCAACGCCCTCGTGCGTCGCGGGGTGCCGCCCTGGCTCGGGACGCTCGCCGTCATCCTCGCCATCTACCTGGGCATGGTCGCGCTCGCCGTGCTCGTCGTCCTGTCCGGGGCCGAGCTCGCCGGCCTGCTGCCCCAGTACGCGGACGACCTGCGCTCGCTCGTCGCCGGGCTGACGGACTGGCTGGCCGCGCGCGGGATCCAGCCCGCGCAGACGCAGGCGCTCGTGTCGTCCCTCGACCTGGGACGGGTCACGAGCCTCATCACGTCGCTGCTCGCGGACGTGCTGTCGCTCGTGACCAGCCTCGTCTTCGTCCTCGCCCTGGTGCTCTTCTCCGCCATGGACGCCCGAGGCTTCTCGGAGACGCTGAGCCGTCTCGAGACGGAGCGTCCGGCGTTCGCGTCGGCGATGACGTCGTTCACCCGCGGCACGCGCCAGTACCTCGTCGTGTCAACGGTCTTCGGCGCCGTCGTCGCCGTCATCGACACGGTGTTCCTGTGGTTCGTCGGCGTGCCCGGCGCCATCCTCTGGGGACTGCTGGCCTTCATCACGAACTACATCCCCAACATCGGCTTCGTCATCGGCCTGGTGCCGCCTGCCGTCCTCGCCCTGCTCGAGGGCGGCTGGGGCACGTTCGTCCTCGTCGTGGTCGTCTACAGCGTCGTCAACCTCGTCATCCAGTCGGTGATCCAGCCGAAGCTCGTCGGCGACACCGTGGGCCTCTCGGCCGTGGTGACGGTCCTGTCGCTCGTCGTCTGGTCGCTGCTGCTCGGGGGCATCGGTGCGGTCCTCGCCGTTCCGCTGACGCTGCTCGCCAAGGCGCTGCTCGTCGACGTCGACCCCGACAGCCGATGGCTCGGCGGCCTGCTCGGGGACCGTCGCGCGCCGACAGCTCCCGACGTCACCTGACCTGCGCTCCTGCGCGCCTGGTCGACGCCGTGGCAGTTCGGCTCGCGGCCCCGGGCAGGCGGCCCTACTGTCCGGTAGTGGGACGTGTGACACGGGGCACATCGTGGTCGCCGGGCGACGCCCCGAGCGGTTGCAGTGCTCAGCGTCAGCAAGCCTTCCACCCACAAAGGAGTGTGTCGTGAAGAGCAGGTCCCTCATGCCATCCACCCGCCGCCGCGCCCTCGGCGCCGGCCTGTCCGCGCTCATCGGCCTCGGTGCCGCGCTCGCGCTCGGCGCCCCGGCCGTCGCGGCGGGCACCACCTACGTCGCCCTCGGCGACTCCTACTCCTCCGGCACCGGCACGCGGACCTACATCAGCGACGGCACGTCGTGCCAGCGCTCGGTCTACGCCTACCCCTCCCTCGACGCCGCGGCGCTCGGGCTGTCCCTGAACTTCCGCGCCTGCTCGGGAGCCACGGTCGCCGACGTCACGAACACCCAGCTGTCGGCACTCTCGAGCACGACGGCATACGTCACGATCTCGGTCGGCGGCAACGACGCCGGCTTCGCGAGCGTGCTGACGACGTGCGCCCAGCCGAGCTGGCTCAGCAACTGCAACGGCGCCATCGACACGGCCCAGAGCACCATCAACAACACGATCCCCGGCCGTCTCGCCACGCTCTACTCCTCGATCCGTGCCAAGGCGCCCAACGCCCGCGTCATCGTCGTCGGCTACCCCCGCATCTTCAACGGCGAGGACTGCAACGCCCTGACCTGGTTCTCGCCGACCGAGGAGTCGCGGCTCAACGCGACGGCCGACCTGCTCAACTCGAAGACGGCCACGGCCGCGTCCAACGCCGGCTTCACCTTCGTCAACCCGACCTCGAAGTTCGTCGGGCACGCCGTGTGCGACAGCGTCGAGTGGCTCAACGGCCTGTCCAGCCCGGTGAGCGAGAGCTACCACCCGAACATCGCCGGGCACCGCGACGGCTACGCCGTGCTGACCAAGCCGGCGTTCGGGCTCGCCCTCACGCTCTCCGCGGCCAAGGCCGAGGCCACGGCGGTCGCCTCCGCCGACAGCCTGGCCCGCGACGCGAGGCGGTATGCCGCGGTCGACCGCACGATCACGCCGGAGCGTTTCGTCGCTCCCGACCTCACGACACCGGCCGCCCGCGCCGCCGCGGCCCGCGCCGGGGTCGACCTGAGCAGCCGCGCGAGCATCGACGCCGCCGACCGGCTCTACAACGCCCGGCAGGACGCCGCGCGCCGCTGACCCGCAGCGAGGAAGAGCGCCCACTCGACGTCCCAGGACGTTCGGGTGGGCGCTCTCGCACCGGTCGAGTGAGGGCCTCGCCGCGGTCGCCTAGGGTGAGCGCGTGCGCTACGACGACATCATCATCGGGGCCGGACACAACGGCCTGACCGCGGCCGCCTACCTCGCCCGGGCCGGGCGCCGGGTCCTCCTGCTCGAGCGCGCCGACCACGTGGGCGGGGCCGCCGTCTCGGCCCGCGCCTTCGAGGGCGTCGACGCGCGGCTGTCGCGCTACTCCTACCTCGTGTCGCTCCTGCCCCGGCAGGTCCTCACCGACCTCGACCTCGACCTGCGGCTCATCCGGCGCCGGTTCTCCTCCTACACGCCCGTGCCGTCCGACCCGGACCGTGGCCTGCTCGTCGACCACGGGGACCAGGCCGCGACGCGGGCAGCCTTCCGCGCGCTGACCGGTGGGGACGAGGCGTATGCCGGGTGGACCGACTTCTACGGCCGCATGGCCGCGGTGGCCGAGCGGGTCTTCCCGACGGTCCTCGAGCCGCTTCGCTCGCGCGACGACGTGCGGTCGCTCTCGGGCGACGCCGCCCTCTTCGACGCCCTGACGACCCGACCGGTCGGCGAGCTCATCGAGTCGGTCACGAGCGACGACACCCTGCGCGGCATCATCGCGACCGACGCGCTCATCGGCACCTTCGCCTCGCTCTCCGAGGGCGACCTGCGCCAGAACGTCTGCTTCCTCTACCACCTCATCGGTGGCGGCACCGGCGACTGGGACGTGCCCGTCGGCGGCATGGGCGCTCTCACGGACTCCCTTGCGGCAGCGGCGGTCTCGGCCGGGGCGACCGTCCTCACCGGGGCCGAGGTCACCTCCGCTGACCCCTCGACGGGCGAGGTCGCGTGGTCGGGCGGGAGCGCGGGAGCGGGCAGGGCGACCGGGGGCACGCTCGTCGCCGGCTGCGCGCCCGCAGTGCTCAACCGGCTGCTCGCGGCCGCCGGCGCCGACCCCGTCGACACCGAGCCCGACGTCGAGGGCGCCCAGCTCAAGGTCAACATGCTCCTGACGCGCCTGCCCCGCCTCCGCGACGCGGACGTCGACCCCGCAGCCGCCTTCGCCGGCACCTTCCACATCAACGAGGGCTACGGCCAGCTCGAGCAGACGTATGCCGCGGCGCGCGACGGGCGCATCCCCGACCTGCCGCCGTGCGAGATCTACTGCCACACCCTGTCGGACCGCTCGATCCTCGGCCCCGACCTGGCGGCGAGCGACGCGCAGACCCTAACCCTGTTCGGCCTGCACCTGCCGGCGCGGCTCTTCCGCGCCGACAACGCGGCCGCGACCCAGGAGGCACTCACCGCCACCCTGCGCTCGCTCGACTCGGTGCTCGGCGAGCCGATCGAGTCGGTGCTGGCGCGCGACGCGGACGGCAACCCGTGCATCGAGGTCAAGAGCCCGGTCGACCTCGAGCAGGCCGTCGGCCTGCCCGGCGGCAACATCTTCCACCGCTCGCTGCAGTGGCCGTGGGCCGAGCGCGACTCCGAGGTGGGCACCTGGGGCGTCGAGACGGCATACGACAACGTGCTTCTCGGTGGAGCCGGGGCACGCCGCGGTGGCGGCGTCAGCGCGATCCCGGGCCACAACGCCGCGCGCGCGATCCTGGGCTGACGCGGCCTACGCGGTCCAGACGCCCGAGCTGCCGCGACGGTGACTGCCCAGCAGGTGCGTGTCGACGATGCCGACGGCCTCCATCAAGGCATACATCGTGGTGGGGCCGACGAAGGCAAATCCCTTCTTGCGCAGGGCTTTCGACAACGCCTTGCTCTCGTCGGACACGGTGGGCACGTCGGAGTGGTCGCTGGGGCGCGGGGTGTCGGCAGGCTGGAAGGACCACACGAAGTCGACGAGGCCGCCGTCCTCACGGAGCGCGATCGTGGCGCGCGCGTTGGTGATCGTGGCCTGGATCTTGCCGCGGTGCCGGATGATGCCGGCGTCACCGAGCAGGCGCTCGACGTCGTCGTCGGTGAAGGTCGCGACGACGTCGGGGTCGAAGCCCGCGAAGGCCGCCCGGAAGTTGGGCCGCTTGCGCAGGATCGTCGCCCACGACAGGCCGGCCTGGAAGCCCTCGAGGCAGATCCGCTCGTAGAGTCCGCGCTCGTCACGGATCGGCATGCCCCACTCGGTGTCGTAGTAGTCCATGAGGAGCGGGTCCACGGACGCCCAGGCGGGGCGGGCGAGCCCATCAGTGCCTAAGACCGTCATGCCGCGACCCTAGGACACCAGGACGACACCCGGCCGCGACGCCAACTCAGCCCGGGCCGGGATCGGCGGGCCCAGGAACGTCAGACCGCCACGCCAACTCAGCCCGGGCCGGGATCGGCGTGCCCAGGAACGTCAGACCGCCACGCCAACTCAGCCCGGGCCGGGATCGGCGTGCCCAGGAACGTCAGACCGCCACGCCAACTCAGCCCGGGCCGGGATCGGCGTGCCCAGGAACGTCAGACCGCCACG
>NZ_BAAARE010000007.1:129674-240268 GCF_039532035.1 Terrabacter carboxydivorans
CGCCAACTCAGCCCGGGCCGGGATCGGCGGGCCCAGGAACGTCAGACCGCCACGCCAACTCAGCCCGGGCCGGGATCGGCGGGCCCAGGAACGTCAGACCGCCACGCCAACTCAGCCCGGGCCGGGATCGGCGTGCCCAGGAACGTCAGACCGCCACGCCAACTCAGCCCGGGCGGGCTTGGCGGAAGTACACGCGCTCGCGCCGCTACGCCAACCGCGCGGGCGGCCGGAAGTACGACGGCCCGGTCCCGGAGGACCAGCGTGGGCACAGCGGGTCGCACGGGCGGCGCGAGCTGCCCCGCGGCCCGGAGGACCCCGACAAGGCCGAGTCCGCGCGGATCTTCAAGGAGGCGTGGGACGCGGTCGAGCAGGTCGCGGCCTACACCGACTGGCGGTCCGAGCACCGGTCCGCGCACGGCTGACCCGCTACCCCGGCGGGGACGTGGCCGACAGGGCGATCACGAGCTCGCGGACCACGGCCGGGTCGGCGAGCCGGTCGCCGTAGAGCTCGCGCACCTGGCCCATCCGGTAGCGCACCGTCTGGGCGTGCACGTGCAGCTCGGCGGCGACCGCGTCGCGTCGACCCTGGTGCAGCAGCCACGCCAGGAGGGTCTCGGCGAGCCGGTCCTGCGTGGCCGGCGGCAGGTCGGCGAGGGGCGCGAGCACCCGGTCGCGGAGGTCGGCGAGCGCCTCGGCGTCGGCCGTGAGCACGAGGTCGGCCAGGTGTCGCTCCGAGTCCACCGGCGCGCCGGTGCGAGACGGGCGAGCGAGGGTCGCGGTGCGAGCGGCGCGGTCGTAGGACGAGCGGGCCAGGGCCCATGGCCGGGCCGGCCCCACGACGGCGTGCCGGCCGGTGAGCACGCGCAGCAGGTGCACCCGTCCGGGACCGTCGGCGTCGGGGACGAGCAGGAGCGTCAGCGGGTGGTCGGGGTCCGCGTCGGCGATCCCCTCGAGGTCCTCGCCGACCATCAGCGTGTCGGCGCCCAGCGACGCCAGCGCGCGACGCGCCTCGGCCGCGGGCAGCAGCACGGCGGTGAGCGAGGCCGGCGGCGACCACTCGGCCCGCGCCGCGGCCGCCGTCAGCACGTCGGTGCCCGCGCCGGCGAGCAGCTGCTGGCCCAGCCGCTCGCGGTAGCGCTCGCGCACCCGCCCGCTCGTCGTCAGCTCGTCGGTGTGCCCGGCCACGCTGGCCGCCGAGAGCTCGTCGATGTAGGCGAAGAGCAGCTCGGCGAACTTCGCCATCGTCGTCGCGGGCAGGCCGGCGTCGGCCGCGGCCCGGGCCAGCTCGCGCCACGACACCCGGGCACCGACGCGGTAGGCCGCGAGCAGGCTGTCCATGGACCGGCCCCCTCGCGCCTCGCCGCGACCCAGGGCGTAGGCACCCTCGCGGGTCGGGCCGAGCGGCGTGCTCGGGTCGACGTCGCGGCCCCCGCCCGCGAGCTTGAGGAAGCCGGCGATGGCCATCTGGACGGCGCGCTGGATCGTGGCGCCCGCCGTGCCGCCGAGGGCACCGCGGTACTCGGGGACCTCGTCGACGACGGCGGCCACCGTCGTCGTGGCGATGGCGGCCAGCCGCTCACGCAGGGCGCGCAGCACCGCGTCGTCGAGCTGCAGGTCGGCGGCGCCGAGCGCCGTGGCGCTCGCAGTGTCCTTGGCCATCGACTGTTCCCTCCGAACAAGAGTTCCCCCGCACTTCACGCCGTGCGGTCAGGATCTTACCCTTGACCCTCAGTCATGCTGGAGACATGAGCCTGACCGGACTCTCGAAGATCTCGAGCCCCTCGCCCCGAGCACCCCGCCCCACCCTGCGCGGACGCCTGCTCCAGCTCGCCGAGCGCGCGACCTCCCCGCTGCTGCCCGCCGACTACCTCGACCTCTTCGACCCGCTGCGGCCCGGCGCCGACCTGCGCGGGCGCATCGTCGAGGTCCACCCCGAGACCGCCGACGCGGCCACCCTCGTCATCCGCCCCGGCGCCGACTGGGCCGGGCACGTGCCCGGGCAGTACGTCCGCATCGGCGTCGACGTCGACGGCGTGCGCCAGTGGCGGGCCTACTCCCTGACCCACGGCCCGCGCGCCGACGGCAACATCTCGATCACCGTCAAGGCCGTGCCCGACGGGCTCGTCAGCACCCACCTCGTGCGCGAGTCGCGGCCGGGCACCCTCGTGCACCTCGAGCAGGCCCAGGGCGAGTTCGTGCTGCCGACCGACGGGGGCAAGTTCCTCTTCGTCACCGCGGGGTCCGGCGTCACGCCCGTCATCGGGATGCTGCGCAACCTCTTCCCCGTCGCGGACTCGGGCGTCGTGCGCCTGCCCCGCGCGGCGGCATACGACATCGTGGTCGTGCACGTCGCGCCCAGCGAGCCTCACTCGATCTTCATCGACAACCTCCGCGCGCTCGACGGCGCGGGACTCATCCGGCTCGTCGCGCGCTACGACGACGAGCACGGGGTGCTCGACGTCGCCGACCTCGAGACGCTCGTGCCCGACCTGCACGACCGGCAGACCCTCGCCTGCGGTCCCGGCGGGCTGCTCGACGCCCTCCAGACCCACCACGACGCCCGCGGGCTCTCGCTGCTCACCGAGCAGTTCCGCGCCAGCACGCTCGTCGTCGGCGAGGGCGGCACCGTGGACTTCACCGGCTCGGGCACCACCGTCGAGGCCGACGGCGCGACCCCCATCCTCGACGCCGCCGAGGCAGCCGGCGTGCTCATGCCGTCCGGGTGCCGCATGGGCATCTGCTTCGGCTGTGTCCTGCCCCTGCGCGAGGGCGCCGTCCGCGACCTGCGCACCGGCGAGGTGACCACCGCGACGCCCGGCGAGACCGAGGGCCGGGGCGTCCCCGTCCAGACCTGCATCTCCGCCGCCGCCGGCGCCTGCGTCATCGACCACTGAGCGCCCGGCCGCACCACCCCCACCCGACCCACAGACCCACCCGACCCCGGACCAGAGGAGTCACCATGACCGTCCTGCAGAAGAAGGCCCACAACCCCATCGGGCACCTCAGCCCCGAGGACATCGAGCAGATCGGCGTCGAGCTCGACGCGATCCGCCAGTCCGTCATCGACACCCGCGGCGCCGACGACGCGGCCTACATCCGCAAGGTCATCGCGACCCAGCGCAAGCTCGAGCTCGGCTCTCGCGCAGTGCTGCTCGTCTCCATGTTCCCGCCGGCCTGGGTCGTCGGGACGGCCGGCCTCGCCGTCGCCAAGATCATCGAGAACATGGAGATCGGCCACAACGTCATGCACGGCCAGTGGGACTGGATGCGTGACCCGAAGATCCACTCGACGACGTGGGAGTGGGACAACGCCAGCCCGTCGGAGCAGTGGAAGCACTCGCACAACGAGCTGCACCACACGTACACGAACGTCATCGGCAAGGACAACGACCTCGGCTACGGCATCATGCGCGTCGACGAGGACCAGCGCTGGGTGCCGCTCTACGCCGCGCAGCCGCTGTGGAACTTCGTCAACGCCTGCTTCTTCGAGTACGGCATCGCCGCCTACGACCTCGAGCTCGGCAAGAACCTCGCCACCAAGGAGCGCCGCCAGGACCCCGACTTCCGCGCGCGGGCCAAGGTGACGCTGAAGAAGATCCGCAACCAGATGACGAAGGACTACGTCATCCACCCGCTGCTGTCGGGCCCGTCCTTCCTCAGCACGCTCGGCGCCAATGCCACGGCCAACCTCATCCGCAACCTCTGGACCCACTCGGTCATCATGTGCGGCCACTTCCCCGAGGGCGTCGAGACCTTCGAGCGCCGCTCGATCGTCGGCGAGACGCGCGGCGAGTGGTACCTCCGCCAGATGCTCGGCTCGGCCAACATCAGCGGCAGCAAGGCCATGCATTTCATGACCGGCAACCTCAGCTTCCAGATCGAGCACCACCTCTTCCCCGACCTGCCGAGCAACCGCTACCAGCAGATCGCGCCGCAGGTGCAGGACCTCTTCCGCCGCTACGGCCTGACCTACACGACGGGCTCGCTGCCCCGCCAGGTCGCCTCGGCCTGGAAGAAGGTCTTCCGCCTGTCGCTGCCCAACGGTGCGCTCCGTCGCGGTCGGGGTGCCACGGTCACCGACCTTCCGGCCGGCGCGCCGGCTCGCGAGCACGCCGCGGCCTGAGGCTCGTCACCCTCCCCGGAAAGTTCCTCGCTCGACGCGGCAGAAACCGTGTCATGAAACGAGCGCCCGTTCGTCTACAGGTTGAAAGGGACGCCCTCGGGCGTCCTGGCAACAGCCCGGGTGTTCGTGGAGGGGCGCCCAGGGTTGGCCCGTCGGGGACGGGCAGCACCGAACAGAGCCCCCGCTCGCCCACCTGAGCGGGGGCTCTGTGCTGCCCCCTCGGCCGCCCGATCGCGTATGCCGTGTGGCGGCGGCCCGAGCGTGTTCGCCGGGTCGCGCCGTCGCTGCGGGTCACTGCGGGTAAGGATGGGTCATGCCAGACTCCACGCGCTCGCGCACACCGGACGACACGATCGGCGCCCGGGACCTCACGACCTGGCACACCCGGTTCGGACGGTGGCTCGTCGGGCTTTTCGCCGGCGTGGCCCGCGCCTTCCGGCCGGCCGCGCGCCGGGTCGTCTCGTGGTCGTCGGCGCACCTGGCCTTCGTCGTCTTCGCCGTGGTGGCCCTCGTCGTCATGGCCGCCCTCGTCGAGGGAGTCGAGACCGTCTACGAGGGGGTCGTCGGGCGCGACGGGCTGACCGTCGTCGACCAGCCCGTCCTCGACGCCGCGATCACGCTGCGCTCCCCCGGCCTCGACGCGGCGGTGACGGCGTTCACCGACGTCGGCGGACCGGTCGGCATGCCCATCCTCGCGCTCGTGGCGGTCGCGCTCATCACGTGGCGCCGGCGACGCTGGACGCCCATCGTCCTGACCCTCATCGCCGCCGCTGGGTCGCTCGCGATGACGATCGTCGGCAAGGGTTTCGTCGACCGGGCGAGGCCGCCGGCCTCCTTGGCCGTGCCGCCGCTCGAGGTGTCCGCGTCGTTCCCCAGCGGCCACACGCTCAACGCGACGGTGCTCACCACCGTCATCGTCTACCTCGTCCTCATCGAGACCACCGCCGCCTGGCAGCGCACCCTGGCGATCACGGTCGGTGCGGTCTTCGTCCTCGCCATGGGCCTGTCCCGCGTCTTCCTCGGCCACCACTGGCTCACCGACGTCCTCGCCGGCTGGCTCATCGGGCTCGCCTGGGCGCTGGCCGTCATCACCGCGCACCGCCTGTGGCTCACCCTGCGCGAACGACCGGCGGTCGCGGACTCGCCTGACGGCATACCCCAGGAGGGCGCAGCCTCCTAGGATCGATCGGGTGAAGCCGGCGATCATCCTCGTGTCCGAGACCCGCTCCGACGAGCTGCTCGACGAGTTCGGGCGCTACGCCCGCGACTACGACCTGCCGACGGCGACGTCGGCCCGCGAGGCCAAGCAGGAGGCGAAGCGCGTCGTCGCCGAGGGCGGCCAGGTCGCGATGTTCGTCACCGAGTCGCGCCTGCCCGACGCGGAGGTCTTCGAGGCCTTCCACTGGTGGCGCGCGACGGTGCCCACGGCCCGTCGGGTCATCGCCGCTCACGTGTCGACGTTCCGCGAGGACGCCGAGAGCCTGCGGGGCGGCATGGCCAAGGGGAAGTACGACGCCTACCTCCTCGCGCCGCGCGGTGCTCGCGACGAGGAGTTCCACACGGCCATCTGCGAGCTGCTGTCCGACTGGGGCTCGACCGTCGCCGAGCCCGAGGTCGTCGCCGTCGCGATCGTCTCGCCCGTCGAGGACGCGCTGACGCTGAGCATCCGCGACTACCTCGACCGAATGGGCCTGCCCAACCGCGTCTACCCACCCGACAGCGACAAGGGCCGGCACGTCCTCGAGCTCCTCGCTGCCGAGGGCGCCGAGCCGGAGTTCCCGGTCTTCATGGACCTCAACCAGCGCGTCGGCAGCGCACGGAGCGTGCGCGACGTCGCCTCGGCCATCTACGGACGACCGGCGGACGTCGACATCGACCGGGTCGTGGACGTCGCCATCGTTGGCGCCGGCCCCGCAGGTCTCGCGGCCGCGGTCTACGCCTCGTCCGAGGGCCTCAGCACCGTCGTGCTCGAGGCGGAAGCCGTTGGCGGGCAAGCGGGCACGTCGTCGATGATCCGCAACTACCTCGGCTTCCCGAGGGGCATCAGTGGTATGCGCCTGGCCCAGCGGGCGCGCAACCAGGCGATCCGCTTCGGCACCCAGTTCTTCTCCGGCTGGCCGGTCACCTCCCTCGAGCCGGGCGCGGTGGACGCCGAGGGCAACCGGGAGCCGCACCGGCTGTGCACCGACGGCGGTGACCTGCTCGCCCGTGCCGTCGTCGTGTCGGCCGGCGTCAAGTACCGCCGCCTCGACGCACCCGGGATCGAGAAGCTCGTCGGGCTCGGCGTGCACTACGGCAGCGCCATGACGGCAGCCCGCGAGATGGAGGGCTACGACGTCATCGTCGTCGGCGGCGGCAACTCCGCGGGACAGGCCGCGATCCACCTCGCCCGCTTCGCCCGGTCCGTGACCATCCTCGTGCGGCGCGAGACCCTCGCCGAGACGATGTCGGACTACCTCGTCGGCGAGATCGGCTACAACCCCCGGATCACGGTGCAGGGCTGCTCGGAGGTCGTCGAGGGCGGCGCCGGCGACGACGCCCGGCTCGGCTGGGTCACCGTGCGCAACACGTCGGACGGCACGCAGGAGCGGCGCGAGTGCCGGGGGCTCTTCCTGCTCATCGGTGCGGCGCCGCACTGCGACTGGCTGCCCGACGAGGTCGTCCGCGACGCGCGCGGCTTCGTCCTGACCGGGCGGGACGTCCCGCTCGAGCTCTGGCGCGGGGGGCTGCCGCCCGAGAGCCTCGAGACGACGGTGCCGGGCGTCTTCGCGGCCGGCGACATCCGCGCCGGGTCGATGAAGCGGGTGGCTGCGGCGAGCGGCGAGGGTGCGTCGGTCGTGCCGCTGGTGCACGCCTGGCTCGACCCGTCCCGCTGACGCCACCCGCGTCCGTCACTGCCGACCGTGGCGGGTCACGGCGGTTGCCCCTGGCCTGACGTGGCCTCTCGACCGCGCCGTCAGGGCCGAACGTGGCCTCTCGACGGTCCAGAGGTGGCCGGACGTGGCCTCTCGACCGTGCCCAGGGGACCGGACGTGGCCTCTCGACGGTGCCGCCAGGGCCGGACATGGCCTCTCGACGGTGCCTGGTCAGAGGCGGATGAGCTGTCCGTCGCGGAACGAGTAGCGGTAGGCCGACGTCGTGGCGGCCGGCAGGTTGGCCGGGTGGGCGGCGTGGTTGCGGTGGGGGTGCGGGGCCGGGTCGGGGGCAGTGCGCACCGGCGTCAGGCCGCCGGCGACACCGGCCGCGTGGGCCTGGCCGGCACCGAGTGCGGCCGTGCCGACGAAGGCGACGGCAACAGCGGCACCGGCGGCGCCGAGGCCACGACGCAACGTGGAGCGGAGGGTCGAGGGTCCGGGGCGAGGTGTCGTGTCCATGGCTCCACCGTCGGGTCCGCAACTGTGGGGCATCTGTGCCCAAGGGATGCATCAGGCATGGGTCGCGGGTGGGTCTGGCGCGGGACAGGCACGGGTGGGGCCCTGCGGCAGATGCCTTGCAGGGCGGTGCTGCTCAGCCGCGAAGGGCTTGCTCCATCTCGTCAGCGACGACCTGGGCCATGGGGCCACCCTCGGCACGGAGTCCGGTGATCGCGCCCTCCCGGTCGGCGCCGGACCGGTTCTGGCTCAGCTTGGCCTTGCCCTCGACCGACTCGACGACGACCTCGATGCCGACGATCGCGCGGAGCCGTCCGCGCACGTACTTCGCCGGTGCATCGCTGACGGCCCAGGGCCTCTCTCGTCCGGACTCGTGCCGCTCGGTGAGCTGCGTGACGACGTCGAGCACCCAGTCGGGGTCGTCGTGGACCGTCACGGCACCGCGCAGCTGCACCTCGCTGTAGTTCCACGTCGGCACGACACGTCCGTGCTCGGCCTTGCTCGCGTACCACCCCGGCGAGACGTAGGCGTCGGCACCACCGACGACGACGAGCGCCGGTGACGCGGGCGCGATCCGCGTCCAGTGGTCGTTGGCGCGCGCGAGGTGCCCGACCACCCGGTCACCGTCGACGAGGACCGGCAGCAGCGTCGAGTCGGGGCGGCCGTACGGCCCGACGGTGACGAGGTGGGCAGCCGAGTGAGCGGTGAGGAAGGCCGCGACGTCGGGGTCGTCCATGACGTTGGCCTTGGGCACGTACATGGTCCGATCGTTCCACGCGGCTCGCCCCCGATCGAGCTCCTGGTCAGTGCTGTGTCCGCTTGTCACCGGTGCACCACGGACGAGGCGCCCGGCCCGCGACACGGAGCCACACCGCATACGAACCCCCCACCGCCCCGGATCCCGGTCAGTGCCGCGTCCCGTCGTCACCGGTGAACCACGGACGAGGCGCCCAACCCGCGACACGGAGCCGCATCGTGCACGAAGCCCGCCGACGGGTGTCGACGGGCTCCGTGGGGAGGGGGTGGCGGTCAGGTGTGTCGGTGCGGGGCCCGGCGGGGTGCCGCGGTCCACGGCCGGGGGCTGCCCGCGTGCGGCGCCGTCACGGGGTGGTGCGGCGGGACGACTGCCGGCTCGGCGGCGGGGTCGAGCCGCTCGGCGAGGCTGCGGAGCAGGATGGCCGCGCGGACGTGACGACGGACGCGACTCGCGTGGCGGTGGACGGGCTGCGCGTGGTGCGCCGCGGCGATGCGCTCGACGATGCGCTCGCGGGCCACCGCCTCCTGGAGTGACAGGCTCATGCGAGGCTCACCTGCGCCCGCTTGACGCGGATGTCGCCGCTGCCGGAGTGGACGGTGAGCCGCGCCTGGGCCTCGGAGTCGCCGGGGCCGGAGGTGCCCTCGAGGTCGATGTCGACGTCGCCCGTGACGGTGTTGAGGTCGAGGTAGGCCGCGACGCCGTGGGCGACCGCGATGGTGACGTCGCCGGTGCCGGTGCGGGCCCGCACGTCGCCGCCGTGGACCGCGCCGAGGTCGACGTCGCCCGTCCCGGTGGTCAGCTCGAGGTCGCCGGTCGAGGCACCGATCTGCAGGTCGCCCGAACCGGTCTTGGCCTTGACGGCCGCGTCCGAGCGGCGCAGCGAGATGTCGCCGCTGCCCGAGACGAGGTCGAGGCGTCCGCCGCCGGTGCCGACGGTGATGTCGCCGGACCCCGTCTTGGCGTCGAGGTCGCCGCTCGCGGCCTGGAGGGTGATGTCGCCGGACCCGGACTTGAGCCGGGCCGAGGCCAGCTCGTGGAAGACGAGGTCTCCCGCTCCGGTGCTGGCGCGCACCTCTCCGAGCAGCCCGGCGGCGGTGACGTCGCCGGCGCCGGTCTTGGCGTCGACCGAGCTGCCCGCGGGCAGCTCGACGTCGACGTCGACCGAGCCCTTGCTGCCGAGGGAGAAGAAGCTGTCACGCAGCTTCGGCGCGATGACGGAGACGTCGTTGCCGTGCGCCTCGACCGTGAACTTCTCGGCCATCTCGGCGCCGGACTTGCCGTGCGGGTGGAGGCGGACGGTCGTGGCCGTGCCGGTGCCGACCGTGAGGATCAGGTCGCCGACGAGGAGCTCGGCCTTGAGGTTGATGGGACCCGTCGTGTCGAAGCGGGTCTCGAGGGTGGTGCCCATGGGAAGTCCCCTTTTGCTCGTGGTGCGCTGGGTGGTGGTCGTATGCCGTGTGGCGTGCGTCGTGCAGGTGGTGGGCCATGTGGTGGACCAGGTGCCGGGTGGGTCAGCGGACCCAGCCCTGGACCCGCTTGTTGGAGGAGCGGTTGCGGCCGGGGGCGCCGGGACCGAACTGCGGTCCGGGAGGCATCGGCGGGAAGGGGGGCATCGGGCCCGGACCCGACGAGGTGGCGGCGCGGACCGCGTTGACGATCCACGTGTTGAGCGACTGGCCGCGGCCGGTGGCGAGCTCCTCGGCGCGGACCTTGAGGGCCTCGGGCAGGCGCAGGGTGATCCGGGAGGTCTCGGCACCCTCGTCGTCGGGTGACACCACGGTGGTGTCATCGGTGGTGATGGCCTGGGTGTCGTCGACGAGGGCGGAGGGGCCGCCCCCGACGACGACGAAGACGGGCTCGCGGCCCTGGAGGCGGACCTCGACGGAGGTGCCCTCGAGCTCGTTGGTGATCTCGGCCGCAGCGTGCGAGAGGGCGTCCATCAGGGCGAGACGGGCGGAGGAGTCGAGGGCGAAGCCGATCCGCTCGGCGGCCTGCTCGGTCTCCGGACCCATCGCCCTGGCCGCCTGGGCGAGATCCCGACGCAGTGCGTCGACGTACTCGGTGATGTCCATGCGCATCACTATGACACCATCATGGTGTCACGTCAACACCATGATGACGCAGACTCCGGTGCGGGTACGTTCAGCGCACCCCTCTCCCCTCGTGAAAGGTCCCCGATGCGCAGCCTCGGAACCTCCGACCGCCCCTCCGTGCGGGCCCTCTCGACCGCCATCGAGAAGGTCTCCTCGCGCACCCGCGCGCGCCAGTTCGTGCGGGTGATGAACCGGATGGGCGCCTCGCCCGCGGCGATCCTGCCCTTCGTGCAGGACTCGCCGAACTTCACGAACCGCCGCTTCGAGGGAGAGGAGCCGTCGCTGCGGCCGCGCGTGCGCGCCCAGACGAGCGCCCTCATCGCCGCGATCCGCGTCAGCGGTCGCGGACAGCCCGTCGGCACGGTGCCCGTCGTCACCGCCGAGCCCCCGCAGCAGCCTGGCGAGCTCGCGGTGACCTGGTACGGCCACGCGACGAGCGTCCTCGAGATCGACGGCGCCCGCTTCCTCATCGACCCGGTCTTCAGCGAGCGGGTCTCCCCCATCCGGCACTCCGGACCGAAGCGGATGCACCCGGTGCCCGGGTCCATCGCCGACATCCCGAGCATCGACGCCGTGCTCCTCAGCCACGACCACTACGACCACCTCGACCAGCCGTCGATCGTCCGCCTCGAGGAGACCCACCGGCCGCACTACGTCGTGCCGCTCGGCGTCAACGCTCACCTGCTCGCCTGGGGCGTCCCGGAGTCGCGCATCACCGCGCTCGACTGGCGCGGCGAGACGGAGGTCGCAGGCATCCGCCTGACCTGCACCGAGGCGAGGCACAACTCCGGTCGCGGGCTCGTCGACAGCCAGACCCTGTGGGCCGGCTGGGCCCTGCACGGCCCCCGCCACTCGGCCTACTTCGCCGGCGACTCGGGCACGTCCAAGCGGTTCGCCGCCATCGGTGCCGACCTCGGTCCCTTCGACGTGACCCTCATGCCGGTCGGTGCCTACGACTCGTTCTGGCCCGACATCCACATGGACCCCGAGCAGGCCCTGGCCGCGCACCGTGACGTCAACCGCATCGGCGACGAGGCGCACGCGCTCACCGAGGACGAGGCCGGCATCGCCGACGACTTCATCGAGGGTGACCAGCGCATCGACACCCCCGGCGGCACGCACGAGGAGGGCGAGCGCACCGAGACCACCCGCACGGTCAAGACCGCCGCCCGGCAGTCCCTGCTCGTGCCCATCCACTGGGCGACCTTCAACCTCTCGATGCACTGGTGGGCCGAGCCGGTCCGCCGCATCCGCCGGGCCGCCGTCGAGGCGCGCGT
Organism: Terrabacter carboxydivorans; assembly: GCF_039532035.1. Taxonomy (NCBI): domain Bacteria; kingdom Bacillati; phylum Actinomycetota; class Actinomycetes; order Micrococcales; family Intrasporangiaceae; genus Terrabacter; species Terrabacter carboxydivorans. Next base: position 141,296 of record NZ_BAAARE010000007.1, read on the forward strand.
CCCCGTCGCCTTCCCGCAGGTCGGCCAGCGAGTCGACCTCACGACCGGAGACGCGACCGCCGTCGCCGCAGCGCACGCCGAGCCGTGGTGGGAGCAGTGCGCCGCCCCCGAGGACCGCGACTGACGAGCCCGTCCCGCGCCACACGGCATACGACCCCGGGAACTCGGGCGGCCGCCCCGTCGCTGGACGAGAATGACGGCAGCCCGCGCCCGCGTGGCCGCCGAGCCGTGAGGCACGACAGGCAGGAGAAGCCCGTGCAGCTCCCGATCCTCCGCCGGATGGGTGCATCGACCGCGTCCCAGCGACAGCGCGTCGCCGCGTCACCGCACTACCGCGACGGCGAGTTCCGCTCCCACGAGCCCACCCATGTGGTCGCGACGTCCGAGGCCGAGGGCCCGGGCAGCATGCTGGCCACGATGGTGCGCGAGTTCGGTCGCGGCCGACCCAAGGGCGACGTGCCCCTCGTGACGCCCCGGCATCCGCACGAGCCGTCCGACCTCGCCGTCACGTGGTACGGCCACGCGACGAGCGTCGTCGAGCTGGACGGGCGGCGCTTCCTGCTCGACCCGGTCTTCGGCAAGCGCGCCTCGCCGTCCGTCGTCGCCGGACCGAAGCGGCTGCACCCCGTGCCCGGTCGCATCGCCGAGATCCCGCACCTCGACGCCGTCGTCATCAGCCACGACCACTACGACCACCTCGACGAGCCCTCGATCCGCCAGCTCGAGCGCACCCATCAGCCGCACTACGTCGTGCCCATCGGGGTCGACGCGCACCTGCGGTCGTGGGGTGTGCCGACCGGTCGCATCACGAGCCTCGACTGGCGCGAGGAGACCGAGATCGCCGGCATCCGCCTCACCTGCACCGAGGCCCGCCACTTCTCGGGCCGCGGCTTCGTGCGCAACCAGACGCTGTGGGCGGCCTGGTCGCTGCACGGCCCGCGCCACTCGGTCTTCTTCGGCGGCGACTCGGGGCCGACCCACCGCTACGCCGACATCGGCGCCGACCTCGGCCCGTTCGACCTGACGATCATCCCGATCGGCGCCTACAGCGTGCACTGGCCCGACATCCACCTCAACCCCGAGGAGGCCATCGACGCCCACCTCGAGGTCAACAAGGGTGAGACCGACTCGGTGCTGCTGCCCATCCACTGGGCCACCTTCAACCTCGCCACGCACTGGTGGAGCGAGCCCATCCGTTGGGCCCGGCGGGCCGCCGCCGACCGTGGTGTGCGCATGGTCGCGCCCCGTGTCGGCACGCGGATCCAGCTGAGCGACAGCGACATCGACGAGGTGGTCGCCGCCCACCAGGATCCGTGGTGGGAGGCCTGCTCCGCGCCCGACGACCGCGACTGAGTCGTCGGGCGTCCCGACGGACCGCCGTCAACCCTCGCGCTGCTGCCCCTCGAGCACACCCTCGACCACGTATGCCGGGTCGTGGCGGTCCGTGGGTGCGTCCGCCGGGGCGGTGGTGCCGACGGGAGCCGCCGCGACGTCTGTCGGGGTGCGGAAGATCCACCGCTGCATGGCCACGAAGCGGGCCGCCGTCGACAGCACGTTGGCCACCGCCACGACGACCGTCTGGGTGACCGTGCCCGCGTCGGGCGCGACCGCACCGAGCACCGCGAGCGCGACGGTCGTGGCGGCATACGTGATCGCGAAGATGACGAGGGCCTGGCCGTGGTGCGAGACGAGCCGGCGGCGGCCCGAGATCCCGAAGGTCCACGCGCGGTTCAGGGCGGTGTTGAAGAGCGTCGCGAGCACCAGCGCCACCCCGTTGGCGACCTGCGAGGGGGCACCGCCCCGCACCAGGGCCGCGAAGAGGCCGAGGTGCAGGGCGGTCGAGAGCAGTCCCACGCCGGCGAAGCGGATGACCTGCTGGGAGAGACGGAGTCGTCGGGACGACAGGGGCGCACTCGTCGGCGTGGACATCGGCGTGGACATCGGCGTGGCCATCGTCACTGGAGGGGCTGCGTGAGGTCGTAGAACGTCGAGCCGTCGATCGTCACGGCGGTGAAGTTCTCCTGGACCCACGAGCTGATCTCGGACGAGGCGCTGCTGCCGCCGTTCTGGTTGCCGAACCCGCGCCCGCCGGAGGCGAAGTAGTGGATCTGGCCGTTCGCGACGTACTGCTTGAACTGCGCGAGCGTCGGGCTCGGGTCCGAGCCGTTGAAGCCGCCGATGGCCATGACGGGCAGCTGCGTGCCGAGCTGCAGGCCCGCCGCCGTCTGCGAGCCGACCGCCGCCGCCACCCAGGTGAACTTGCCGGCGTTGGCCGAGAGGGCCGACACGACCGCGGTGCTCGGGGTCGAGGCGTCGAGCAGGCCGCCCATGCCGCCGCCGGCTCCTCCGGTCTGCGGGCCACCCTGCCGGGTGGTGCCGTTGGTGCCGGTCTGGCCGGGGGTCTGTGGCGGGGTGCCGCCACCGAAGCCGCCACCCCCGGGGCCCCGGCTCGAGCCGGCGGGGCCGGCCGTCACGATCGACCCGCTGTGACCCTGGGCGGTCGTCGACACGGCATACGCCCCCGGGCCGGCGAGGCCGGCGACGAGTGCCGCCGCGAGGACGAAGGGCACGGCGCGGGCGTGCATCCAGCGGGTCGCCAGGATGAGCAGCGCGGCTGCCATGCCGACCGCGAGGACCGAGACGCGCAGCCAGTCGCCGTAGGCCGTGGTGCGCGACAGGAGGATGAAGCTCCACGTCGCCGCCGCAGCGGTGGCCGCCGCCAGGGCGATGGTCGCGACCGCGCTCGAGCGCCGCTGCCAGGCCTCGACGGCCCCCATGCCGACCAGGGCGGCGATCGCGGGGGCGAGAGCGACGGTGTAGTACTCGTGGAAGATGCCGGCCATGAACGAGAAGACGAGCATCGTCACGACGAGCCAGCCGCCCCAGACGCGGTAGGCCGCGCGGCGCAGGTCGGTGCGCGGGCGACGGCCGCGCAGCCACAGGCCGGCCGCGAGCAGGATGAGGGCGCTCGGGATGAGCCAGGAGATCTGGTCGCCGACGCTCGAGGAGAACATCCGGAACAGGCCGGTCGAGCCCCACATGCCGCCACCGGTGGCGCCCCCACCGCCCCCGCCGACCGAGCCGGTCTCGTTGCCGCTCAGGCGGCCCAGACCGTTGTAGCCGAAGGTCAGCTCGAGGAACGAGTTGGTCTGGCTGCCGCCGATGTAGGGACGGGCCGAGGCCGGCACGAGCTCGACGATCGCGACCCACCAGCCTGCCGACAGCACCATCGTGCCGACGGCCAGGAGCGAGTGGACGATCCGCTTGCGCAGCGTCGTCGGAGCCGCAATGAGGTAGGCGAGGCCGAAGAAGGGCACGACGAGCAGGACCTGCAGGGTCTTGGTGAGGAAGCCGAGGCCGATGAAGACGCCGACGATCATCATCCACTTCGGGGAGGCCTGCTCGATCGCCTTGATCGTGGCCCACGCGCCCAGCGCCATGAGGAGCGTCAGGAGGGCGTCGGGGTTGTTGAAGGTGAACATCAGGGCGGCGACGGGGGTCAGCGCGAGGACCGCGCCCGCGATGAGGCCGGCGACGGCACCGAACTGGCGCCTGACCGTCGCGTAGACGACGCCGACCGTCGCGACGCCCATGAGCGCCTGCGGCAGCAGGATCGCGAACGAGCTGAGCCCGAGGAGGCGCACCGAGAGCGCCATCACCCACAGCGAGGCCGGCGGCTTGTCGACGGTGATCGAGTTGGCGGCGTCGGAGCTGCCGTAGAAGAAGGCCTTCCAGCTGTCGCTGCCGGCCTGGACCGCGGCGGAGTAGAAGGAGTTCGCGTAGCCGCTCGACGTGAGGTTCCACGTGTAGAGCACGAGAGTCAGCAGCAGGAGCCCGAGGAGGGCGGGACGCGCCCAGGACGGGTCGGCGTCACTGCCGCGCCACAGGCGGCGGAGCCGACCCGGACGACCCGCACGGGCACTGGGCGAGAGGGTCTGGGGCCGTGCGTCTGCCGGCCCGGCGGGCGCCGACGCGGTGCCGGTCCCGCCCGTGGTGGTGAGGGTCATCGTGTCCATGCCCCTACCGTCGAGGCTGGGTCTGTGCCGTTCCTATGACATGACTTTGGTGCGCTGATGAGTGGTCACCGGCACGATCGGGGCGCGGCACGTGGGCCGCGACGACACGGCATACGACCCCGCCAACTCCGCCAGGGCCGGGTTCGCGCGCCCGCAGACGACGACGAACCACGCCGACTCCGCCCAGGCCGAGTTCGCGCGCCCGGAGACGGGGACGGAGCCCGCCAACTCCGCCGGGGCTGGATCCGCGGGCCCGCAGACGACAGACCACGCCAACTCCGCCAGGGCCGAGTCCGCGCGCCCACAGACGACCACGGACCACGCCAACTCCGCCGGGGCGGGGTCGGCGCGGTCCGGACTCGCGCACTCGTCTGGAGAAGCGTCAGGGGGCGGCGGGCAGCAGGAGGCTGAAGGTCGTGTCGCCCGGCCGGCTGTCGAGCTCGACCCGGCCGCCGTGGGCCTTGCTGACCGCAGCGACGATCGACAGGCCCAGCCCGGTGCTGCCGCCGGCGCGGACACGGGCGTCATCACCACGGGCGAAGCGCTCGAAGACGTTGGGCTGCAACGACTCCGGCACGCCGGGGCCGTTGTCGTGGACCGCGACCCGGACCCACCGGCCCTCGGGTCGCACCGAGGTCGTGACCCGGGTGCCGTCGGGGGTGTGGGTGCGCGCGTTGGCCAGCAGGTTGGCCACGACCTGGTGCAGGCGAGCCCCGTCGCCGGTCACCTCGACCGGCTCGGGCGGCAGGTCGAGGTCCCACCGGTGACCGGGCGAGGCCGCGTGGGCGTCGCTCACGGCGTTGATGACGAGCATCGACATGTCGACCGGGGCCTCCTCGAGCGGACGCCCGGCGTCGAGCCGCGCGAGCAGGAGCAGGTCCTCGACGAGGGAGCTCATCCGGTTGGCCTCGGACTCGATGCGACCCATCGCGTGGGTGACCGTCTGGGGGACGACCTCCGGCTCGCGCCGCGACAGCTCGGCGTACCCCTTGATCGAGGCGAGCGGCGTGCGCAGCTCGTGCGAGGCGTCCGCGACGAACTGTCGCACGCGCTGCTCGCTCTGGTGCCGCGAGTTGAGGGCCTCGTCGACGTGGTCGAGCATCTCGTTGAAGGCCGCGCCCACCTGGCCGACCTCCGTACGGGTGTCGGTGTCGGCGGGGTCGACGCGCTCGGCCAGGGCGACCCGCCCCGAGGCGAGCGGCGTCTGCGACACCTTGGTGGCCGTGGCGGCGACCCGTCGCAGGGGTTCGAGGTTGCGGCGCACGAGCCAGGTGCCGACGAGGGCGACGAGGATGATGCCGGCGCCGACCGTCGCGATCGCGATGACGATCATGCGCCCGACGATGACGTCCGTCGGCCCGGTCGAGATGCCGGCGACGTAGGTGCCCGTGATCTGGTCGCCGGTCTGGAGGTTGCGGATCTGACGGGTGGCCGCGACCATGCGGTAGCGACCCGTGTCGCCCCCGAGGTCGAGGGTCTTGGGGACCGACCCGAGACCGGCCGCCTTGACGATGGCGATCTGGTTGGCGCTCAGGCTGGTTCGCGCGCCTGCGCGGTAGACGTAGCCGGCGTTGCCGTTCGTCGTGAGGAAGACCTCCATCCGGTCGGCGCCGGGACCGCCGCCCGCACCTCCGTCACCGCCGTCGTCCGGGCCGCCCCGGCTCGGCCGGTTGAGCGAGTCGGACAGCTGCTGGTCGACCTGACCGATGAGGGACTGGTTGAGCGCCGTCACGGAGAAGACGGCGGTCATCATGCTGAGCACCGTGAACAGGGCCAGCATCGAGGCCACGAGCTTGGCGCGCAGCGTCCACGCCGACCAGGGCCGCACCCGCTCGCGCGCGGCGGCCCATCGCTCGCGCAGCGAGTGCTCCGACACTGACCCGCCTGCCTCGCCGGTCTCGCCGGTCTCGTCGCGCTCGCCGGTCGAGGACGTCTGGGAACCAGCCGAGCCCGATCCGCGGGAGGACTCCTGGCCCGGCCCCACGGCATACGTCGTCGGGTCGTCGCTGTCGTCGCTCTCGTTGCTGAAGCCGACACCCTCGGGGAAGAGGTCGGCGGGGCCGGAGCCGTCGTCCTCCGGGAGGTCGGCGGGGTCAGGCAGGTCGGTGTCGTCGACGCGGCCGGTGTCAGACGGCCGGCTTGAGGACATACCCAGCTCCTCGCATCGTGTGGATCATGGGCTCCCGTCCCGCGTCGATCTTCTTGCGCAGGTAGGAGATGTAGAGCTCGACGACGTTGGCCTGGCCGCCGAAGTCGTAGTTCCAGACGCGGTCGAGGATCTGCGCCTTGGACAGCACCCGCTTCGGGTTGCGCATGAGGTAGCGGAGCAGCTCGAACTCCGTTGCGGTCAGGTGGATCTCCTCGCTGCCGCGCATCACCTCGTGGCTGTCCTCGTCGAGGGTGAGGTCACCGACGACGAGCATGGAGTCCGAGGACGACACGGCGACCGTCGTGCGACGCATGAGGGCACGCACGCGGGCGACGACCTCCTCGAGCGAGAACGGCTTGGTCACGTAGTCGTCACCGCCCGCGGTCAGGCCCGACACCCGGTCCTCGACGGCGTCCTTGGCCGTGAGGAAGAGGACGGGCACGTTGCTGTTGTCGGCACGCATGCGCCGCAGCACCTCGAGCCCGTCGAAGTCGGGCAGCATCATGTCGAGCACGACCGCGTCCGGGTCGAACTCGCGAGCGGCGCGCACGGCCTCCATGCCGGTGCCGGCAGCGCGGACCTCCCAGCCCTCGTAGCGCAGCGCCATCCCGAGCAGCTCGGTGAGGTTGGCCTCGTCGTCCACGACGAGCACCCGCACCGGGGAGCCGTCGAGTCGCTGGAGTCGCGCCGCTGCGGGCTTGGTCTTCTCGCTCATGTCATCCAGTGAAACCCGTGGGACTGTGCGATGACCAGTACCTCCCTGTGCGATTCCTGTGGAGGCTCTGTCCCGGGTCGGGCCAAGTCCCAGCCACCCGATGGCTGCGCCACAGCACTCGCACAGGCAGCCGCCGGACCGTGATGGACATGAGCAACGAGTCCACGCCACAGGTTCCGGGCGAGCAGCCCCAGCCGGTGCTCCCGCAGTTCGACCCTCGTCGACCGGCCGCGGCCGACGACACGCAGCAGCTCCCGTCCGCCGCGACGAGCGAGATCCCCGTGACCCCGCCGACCACGCCGTACGCGTATGCCGCGTCGCCGAGCAAGGCGACGCCGCTCGCCGGCCCGGGCGTCCCCCTCTCACCCACCGGCCTGCCGGTCCGTGAGCCGGTGGGCCCAGGCGGCAGCGGGTCCCGGTGGACCGCGAAGAAGACGGCCGTGACCGCCGGACTCGCCCTGCTCCTCACCTCCGCCGGTGCCATCGGCGCCGCCGCGGCCCTGCCGTCCGGTTCGTCCGGGGACGACGGCGGCTTCCGCGGCCCCGGGGGCGGCCGCAACTTCCAGTTCCCCGGGGGCCAGCGTGGTCTCCAGAACCAGCAGGGCCTCCAGAACCAGCAGGGGACCAGTCCCCAGCAGCTGCCCAACCTCCAGAACGGCGCACCCGGTGGCGCCCTGGGCAACCTGGACCCGAACCAGCTGAGCCAGATGGACCCCCAGGACCTCCTTCAGCTCCTGGGACAGGACAGCCAGGGTGGGCAGGGCGGGCAGGGTTCCGACCCGTTCTCCGACGACCAGGGCCAAGGCGACCCGGGCTCGGGCACCACCGGCGGCGCCCGGACGACCTGACCGACCTGAACGGCTGGAGACCCCGGCTGGTGGCGGTTCGTGGTCGTGGGCCTCACCGGGGCGGGCTGCCAGGCGGTCGGCCGGGGCGCGTACCGGGCGGTCCTGGAGCGACTCGACCCGAGCCAGCTCGACCCGCTCGGCAGCCGGCGCCCGACCCGCGCCGACACCACCTTCGACGCGTTCGTCTGCGGCCTCCTGGCCGCGGTCGGGCTCTGGTCGGCCCTCTCCGGCTCGTGGGCGGGGTGCGTGACCGCAGCTGTCGCCGGCGGACTTGCCGTCGTCAGCGTGCGCAGACTCAAGCGGGGAGCCTGCGGCCCCTCCCGTGAGGACCCCGGCCAACGCTGACCGAGCGCGTCGCCCCGGTCAGCGGGCGGACCGGAGACGGGCCGCGTAGTCCTCGAGCGCGCTGACGGCACGGTCGACCGCGTCGCCCAGCTCCGTGACGAGAGCATCGTCCGCAAGCTGGCCCGCCGCCCCGAGTTCCTCGACCCGACGGCACACCTCGGCGAGGTCCACAGCCCCCAAGTTGGCGGCAGTTCCCTTGAGGCTGTGGGCGATCCGGCCCTGCGCCTCTGCATCGCCCGCTGCGTGCGCCTCGCCCAGGTCATCCAGGCGCTGTCGGGCGCCGGCCCCGAAACGGTCGATGAAGCGCAGCAGCATCGACGGGTCGCCGGGGTCGACGTCGAGCAGCTCCTCGAGTCGCGACCGGTCGAGCACGCTCGCGGTGTCGCGCCCGTCACCGACGTCTCGCCCGTCGCCGGCCCCGTCGCCGCCCCTGCCGCGCTGGCCGCCCTCGTCCACATCGGTGTCCACCCCGGTGTCGGCACCGGAAGCTCCGCGCGAAACCGGCACGTCCTCACCGTCGGAGGGGACCGTCGAGGTCCGCGACACCCCCTCCCCACCGGTCCATCGCCGGAGCGTGGACGCGAGGAGCGCGACGTCGATGGGCTTGGTCAGGAAGTCGTCCATGCCGGCCTGAAGGCACCGCTCCCGCTCCCCCGCGATGGCCGAGGCCGTCATGGCGATGACCGGCAGCCGGTGACCGGGCTGCTCGCGGCTGCGGATCGCCCGGGTGGCGGCGTAGCCGTCCATCTGCGGCATCTGGCAGTCCATGAGCACCGCGACGAAGTCGTCGCCGTGCGAGCGGTGCGCCTCGACGCCCTCCACGCCGTTGCCGGCGAGCACCACGGCGTAGCCGAGGCTCTCGAGCACCCCCTGCGCGACGAGCTGGTTGACCTCGTTGTCCTCGACGACGAGGACCGTGCCGAGACGCCCCTCCGTCCCGGACGGCAGCGCCACCGACCCGCCCGACCGCGTGGGATGCCCCGACCCCGCGGACCACGCAGGGTCGTTCGCGAGGGCGCGGCCGGCGACGTCGGCCATGGCGTCGAAGAGCGAGGACGGCATGAGCGGCGCCGTCAGGACGGTGTCCACGCCGGCCTCCTGGGAGCTCGCCGAGTCCGGTGGTGGCACGTGCGCGCACACCAGCACCACGCGTACGCCAGCGAAGCGTTCGTCGGAGCGGATCATGCGCGCGACCTGAAGGCCTGCGGCCCCCGAGGCTGGGTCGTCGAGCACGACGACGTCGACCGGGTGGCCACCTCGGTCGGCACGGTCGAGCTGCGCCAGGCCGTCGGCCCCGGTGGTCGCCGACGACACCCTCATCGACCACGTGCCGAGCTGCTCCTCGACGCGCAGCCGGTGTGCCGTGTCGGCACCGACGACGAGGACGCGCAGGCCCGACACGGCAGCGGCCTGCGACGCCGAACGCCCGACGGTGCGCACGGAGGCCGTCTCGAAGGCCGCGGTGAACCAGAACGTGCTGCCCTGTCCCGGCTCGCTGTCGACGCCGATCTCGCCGCCGAACGCGGTGACGATCTGACGACTGATCGCGAGGCCGAGGCCGGTGCCGCCGTACTCGCGGGTCGTCGAGGAGTCGCCCTGCGAGAACGACTCGAACAGCCGCGAGCGCACCTTCGGTGCGATCCCCGCGCCGGTGTCGGTCACCTCGACGCGGAGCACGGGTCCCTCGGCGCCCATGCGCTCGAGACCGAGGTGCACGACGACACTGCCGGCGTCGGTGAACTTCACGGCGTTCGTCGTGAGGTTGGCGATGACCTGGCCGAAGCGCACGGGGTCGCCCGACACCATGTACGGCACGTCCGCCCCGTGGGTGACCGAGAGCTCGAGCGACTTGGCGCGCGCCCGCTCGGCGAGCAGCGCGACACTGCGCTCGAGCACCGCGGCCGGGTCGAAGTCGACCGACTCGAGCTCGAGGCGACCGGCCTCGATCTTGGACAGGTCGAGGATGTCGTTGACGAGGCCGAGCAGCACCCGGCCGGCCTGGTCGATACCGTCCGAGAGCCGCCGCTGGTAGGCGGTCAGCTCGGTGCGTCCGAGCAGCTCGGCGAGCCCGATGACACCGTTGAGCGGCGTGCGGATCTCGTGGCTCATCGTGGCGAGGAACTCGGACTTGGCGCGCGAGGCCTCCATGGCCGCGTCCCGGGCCTGCGCGAGGTGCTCGGCCGTCCACTCCCGGTCGGCGACCCGCGCGAAGAGCGCGGTGGTCTGCGCGATCGTCACGGCGTCGGAGGCCACCGGCGGGTTGGCGCTGCGCATGTCGAGCACGACGACGCAGGCGACCCGATCCTCGTGGACGACCGGCACCGCCACGATCGTCGAGCCCTCCGGCGAGAGGTCCGCGACGACCGACCGGCTCGCTGCCGCGCGCGTCGCGAACTCCATCCCGGTCGCGAGCGGCAGGCTGCTCACCTCGATGTCCTCACCCGGGCGGATCGGGTCGGCCAGCCGGCCCTCGGCGTCGACCACCGAGCCGAGCACCGGCCGCCACGTCGTGTGCCGGGCCACCTCCCGGAGGATCGTAGGGATGGCCTCGTCGAGCGTCGCCGCCTCGTTGGCGGCCGTCGCCATGGCCGTCACGAGACCGAGCGCCTGCTCGGCGTCCTTCTTCTCGGTGATGTCCTGGGTCGTGCCGCCCATCCGGACCGCCCGCCCCTCGGCGTCGCGCGTGACGAGCCCCCGGCCGCGGATCCACGCGATCTCGCCGTTGCTCTGGACGACCCGGGCGTCGAACTCGAAGGAGTCCTCGGACGCGAGCGCGGCGCCGACGACCCGTGCGACGAGGGCCCGGTCATCGGCGTGGATGCGGGAGAGGAAGCCCTCGTAGGTCGGCGTGAGGTCGCTGCGGTTGAGGCCGTAGATGCGGTAGAGCTCGTCGGACCAGGACACCCGGTCGGCTTCGACGTCCCACTCCCAGCTGCCGATCATGGCGATCGACTGGGCCTCGGCGAGCTGGTCGAGCAGCTTGCGCTGGGCGCTGTGCTCGCTGACCCGGTGCATCCAGCCGCGGTGGACTCCCGCCTCGTCGACGAGCGGGGTGTGCGACACGAGCGCCCAGAAACGGTTGCCGTGGGCGTCGAGCAGGCTGCACTCGAGGTTGTCGCCCGGCTCCCCGCGGGTCGCGAGCTCCTCGAGGTGGTGGCGGAACTGCTCCTTGCCGATGTCGTCGACCGCGTCGAAGACGGAGAAGCCGACCATGTCGTCGGGGTCGCGACCGAGCAGCTCGGCCATCCGCCCGTTCGCGAAGACCGTGACCCCGTCCTCGTCGAAGACCCACAGCCCGTCGGGCGAGGCAGCGACCATCCAGCGGCAGAGGTCGCCCTCCACAGCCCCGTTCTTCCCCCGAACGCCCGACATGTCCCGATCCTTGCGCATCCGGGGCTCCCTGTGCGCGATCCTGGGAGATGTCGAGCAGGAACGCTCAGGTGAGCCTCACCTCGCGTGACAGTCCCGAGGCCGGGTGCGACGATCGAGGCTCAGCACCCGTCGAGCACCAACGAGCCCCGCCGCGCACGATCCAACGCGCAGCGGACGGCGACACCACTGATCGGAGCACCACGCATGTCCGAGGTCCGCGCCTCCGAGGAGCCGACGCCGGTCGACTCGAACCACGACCGCGACGAGCCGCACGACGCCAACGTCGGCAGCCGCCTCAACTGGTTGCGCGCCGGCGTCCTCGGCGCCAACGACGGCATCGTCTCGACCGCCGGTGTCGTCGTCGGTGTCGCCGGTGCCACCGCCGACAAGGCGGCCATCGTGCTCGCCGGCATCGCGGCCCTCTCGGCCGGTGCGATGTCGATGGCGGCCGGTGAGTACGTCTCGGTGAGCACGCAGCGCGACTCGGAGCGGGCCCTCATCGAGCTCGAGACGCGTGAGCTGCGCGAGGACCCCGACGGAGAGCTCGAGGAGCTGACCCAGATCTACGAGGCCAAGGGCATGCGACGTGAGCTCGCCGCCGAGGTGGCCCGCGAGCTGACCGCGCACGACGCGCTCGCCGCGCACGCCGAGGCCGAGCTCGGCATCGACCCCAACGACCTGACGAACCCGTGGCACGCTGCCGGCGCCTCGATGCTGGCCTTCGTCGTCGGGGCGATCCTGCCGATGCTGACCATCACCTTCAGCCCGGCCTCGATCCGCATCATCGTCACCGTCCTCAGCGTCGCCGCCGCGCTGGCCCTGACCGGGTGGGCGAGTGCCCGCCTCGGCCGCAGCCCCGCGACCCGGGCGATCGTGCGCAACGTCGGCGGCGGCCTGCTCGCCATGGGCGTCACGTATGCCATCGGCGCGCTCGTCGGGGTCAACCTGGGCTGAGCGCCCCCCAACGCCCGAGCGGCGCCGGGCGACACGGCATACGACCTCTCCGTATGCCGTGTCGGGCTAGGTTGCAGCATGCCGCTGACGAACCCCTGGCTCGCAGGTCCCACCCCCGAGCTCGACCTGCCCCGAGAGCAGCTCGAGGACCGCATCCTCAACCTGCTCTCGACCCATAACGTGGCGGTCATCGCCACCGTCTGCCGCGACGGCAGCCCGGCCGCGACGCCGGTGCGCTACTCCAGCCTCGGCTTCGAGATCTTCTACACGAGCTGGAACGACTCGGTGAAGTCCCGCAACCTGCGGCGCGACCCGCGGGTGTCCGCCGGCATCGTCGCACCACTCGTCGGGCAGGCGAGCAACCGCGGCGCCCAGCTCTTCGGCACGGCCCGCACGCTCGAGCGGGACGACCCGCTCGCCGACCGGTACTGGGAGGCCATGCGGTGGCAGTCCGACCACGTCGAGCGCGGCCGGTCCCTGCACGAGCCGCCGCGCGACCCGCTGACGGTGCTGACCCCCACCCGCATCCTCTACACCGACCACTGGCTGCCCAGGACGGGCCACCGCCCCCGGCAGACGTGGCGCCCGGCGCCCGCCTGAGCGCGCCACGCCCGCGATCGACGGGCGGTTCGGTCCATGTGCCGCCCGAGGGGCTGTAGAGTCGAGGTGTCCCACCGCCCGTCGTGGCGCACCCGCCGGTCAGGCGCTCGGGACTTCGGACGCGCGATGGCGCGTCCACCGGGACTCGAGCCGAGTCCGCCGCCGACACCGATCCACCCGTGATGGTGTCGTCCGGGGGCCAGCCCGCTCGACGTCCTCCGTGTCATCAGGAGGAACATGGCAACGCGCGTCCGCCGCCGACCGACCGACGGCCAGGGCTCCAACCAGAGCTCGAACCAGGGCTCGAACCAGGGCTCGAACGGGTCCAAGCAGGGCTCCAAGCAGGGCCAGCACAACGGCCAGCGCAAGACGGTCCAGCGCCGCGACGAGCCGGCGCCCCTCATCCCCGTGCTCGCGCGCCGGGTCCGTGAGGTCGAGGCGAGGGTCTCGAGCAAGGGCAAGGCCAGCCCGACGAACCGGACCAAGTTCCTCGTCGTGGCCCTGCTCATGCGCTCAGAGCGCTCCCGGGTCCGCGAGGACACCTCGATCCCGCCGGCCACGCGCGCCGACCTGCTCAAGCGGCTCGACGGCATCGCGACGATCCTCGCCCAGGTGGCGGCCCGCGACACGAGCCTGCTGACGCTCCTGGACGCCGACGCCAAGCCGGGTCCCGCTGCGCAGCAGATGCGCCGCGACTGGCTCCTCGAGTCGGGCGCCGAGCTCGCCGAGGAGGACCTCGTCATCACGGCCCCCGAGCCGCCGCGCCCCGTCGTGCCGCCGCAGATCGCGGCCCGCCAGGTCATGCCGCAGTCGGTCCCGTCACGGGCGCTCGCCAACCCCTTCCTCACCCCGGACCTCACCCGGACCCAGAGCAGCTACCTGCCCGCCCGCCTCGCCGGGTGGGACCTGCTGAGCCCGCTCTACCGCGCCTTCGAGCAGGGCGCCGGCGGCGAGGCCGCCTCGATGGAGCTGCCGCCGACGCCGCAGATCGACCGCTTCTCACCGCCCGGGTCGCAGCTGATGGTCCACCAGTCGCGGTTCCTGCAGAGCGTGCAGGAGGGCCACCGCACCTTCCTGCTCGCCGACGAGCCCGGCCTCGGCAAGACGGCCCAGTCGGTCATGGCCGCGTCCATCGCCGGCGCCTACCCGATGCTCGCCGTCGTGCCCAACGTCGTGAAGATCAACTGGGCCCGCGAGGTCGAGCGCTGGACCCCGCAGCGCCGCGTCACGGTCATCCACGGCGACGGCAACGACGTCGACGCCTTCGCCGACGTCTTCGTCGTCAACTACGAGATCCTCGACCGGCACTTCGGGTGGCTCTCGAGCTTCGGCTTCCGCTCGATGGTCGTCGACGAGGCGCACTTCATCAAGAACCTCGGCTCGCAGCGCTCGCAGCAGGTGCTCGCGCTCGGCGACCGGCTGCGCGCCACGACGCCCGGCGGCAACCCGCTCCTCATCGCCCTCACCGGCACGCCGCTCATCAACGACGTCAAGGACTTCGACGCGATCTGGCGCTTCCTCGGCTGGATCAAGGACGGCAAGCCGACCGCCGAGATCGTGCGTCGCCTCGACGACACCGGCCACACGCCGGCCGACCGCGCCTTCTACCCCGAGGCCCGCCGAGCCGTCGTCGACATGGGCATCGTGCGCCGGCGCAAGGTCGACGTCGCCAAGGACCTGCCCGACAAGCGCATCGCCGACATCACCGTCGAGCTCGACGACGACCTCGGGCGCTCGATCCGCGAGGCGGAGCGGGCCCTCGGACGCCGCCTGGCGCAGCGCTACCGCTCCCTGCTCGCCGCCGGCGACGGGCACGAGGAGGACGACGAGCCCGACACCGAGCTCATGCGCCGGGTCGCCGCCGCGGAGCTGCGCTCGACCTCGGCCGAGAAGGGCACCGACAACGTCTTCTCGCTCGTGCGCCGCATCGGCCAGGCCAAGTCGACGCTCGCGGCGGACTACGCCGTGCAGCTGTCACACTCGGTCGGCAAGGTCGTCTTCTTCGCCAAGCACATCGACGTCATGGACGCGGCGGAGCGGGTGCTCGCCTCGGCGGGCCTGCGCACCGTGTCGGTCCGCGGCGACCAGACCTCCAAGCAGCGGCAGGAGGCCATCGACGCGTTCCAGAAGGACCCCGACGTCGCCGTCGCCGTCTGCTCGTTGACCGCCGCCGGCGTAGGGCTCAACCTGCACGCCGCCTCCAACGTCGTGCTCGCCGAGCTGTCGTGGACGGCGGCCGAGCAGCAGCAGGCCATCGACCGCGTGCACCGCATCGGCCAGGACGAGCCGGTCACCGCGTGGCGCATCCTCGCCTCCGGCACCATCGACTCGAAGATCGCCGAGCTCATCGACGCCAAGCAGGGGCTCGCCGCGCGCGCCCTCGACGGCAGCGACGAGGAGATCACCTCGGGCGACACGCTGCAGATCGACGCCCTCGTCGCCCTGCTGCGCAGCGCCCTCACGGAGCCCGGCGCGAGCTGACCGACTCGGTCGGACCGACTCGAGCTGACCGACTCAAGCTGACCGACTCGAGCTGACCGACGCGAGCTCCCAGTGTCGGCCGGCCCGGGACGCGTCAGCGGTGCGCCGACGCCGACCGCCGCGCCAGGTAGGCGGTGGCGGAGTCGATGGTGCGCAGCTGGTCCGCGTCGTCGTCCTCGATGCGGAAGCCGGCGCGCTTGCCCAGCCGCTCGACCAGCTCGACGAAGTCGAGCGAGTCGAGCTCGAAGCGCTCGCGCAGGTCGGCCGAGCCCGGCACGCCGTCGAGGCTCGCGTCGGGCACGATCTCGCGCAGCACCGTGTCGAGCAGCGTCCTCGCGCCGCCGGCCGAGCCCGTCGCGTCGGTGGTCTCGGTCGTCTCGGGTGTCCTGGGTGTCCTGGGTGTCTCGGGCATCGGGATCAGAGCTCCTCGGGTGTCTGCAGCAGTCGGTCGATGGTCCGGAGCAGCCTCGAGCCCGTGGCCCCGTCGGTCGCCCGGTGGTCGCCGGCGAGGCTGGCCGTGACGAGCGGCCGCACGCCGAGCATCCCGTCGACCGCCCACGGCCGGTCGGCCACGGCGCCGAAGCCGACGAGGGCGACCTGCGGCGGGTAGATCACGCCGAGGACGCTGTCGACGCCCTGGTCACCGAGGTTCGACACCGTGATGCTCGGCTGCACGAGGTCCGAGCCGCGCAGCCGCCCGGCCCGTGCCCGACGCGTCAGCTCGCGGACGCGCGCCATCGTCTCCTCGACGGTCAGCCGGTCGGCCCCGGCGATCGCCGGCACGAGCAGCCCTCCGCCGCGCAGCGACAGGATGAGCCCGAGGTCGACGTCGGTCGCCGGTCGGAAGCCGTCGTCGACCCAGTGGCCGTTGAGCTCGGGCACCGCCCGGACCGCGCGCGCCGTCGCAGCGAGCAGCAGCGCCGCCGGCACGAGCCGCTCGGACATCTCGAGCTCGCGGTTGCGCTCCTTCAGCCAGGCCATGCTGCGGTGCAGGTCGACGGTGAGCGTCAGCTGGTAGTGCGGGATCTCGCGGTTCGACCTCGTCATGAGGGCCGCGATGCTGCGCCGCATGTCGCTCGTCGGGGGCGCCGCGGCGGGCTGCGTCGACGGGGCGACCGGGGCGACGGGGGCGATCGGAGTGACCGGGCTGACCGTGGCGTTCACGGGAGCCGAGGGGGTCGTATGCCGTCCGGCGCGCCGCACGTCGTCCGCGCGGATCACGCCCCCGAGTCCCGAGCCCGTGATGGTGGAGAGGTCGACCCCCTCCTCCTCGGCGACCCGGCGCGCGAGCGGGGACACCCGCAGCCGAGTCGTGGCTCGCGCCCCGTCCGGGTAGGCCGGCGCACCCGGCGATGCAGCACCGGCCCCGACTGGCGCCGGCTCCAGCGGCACCGGCTCCGGCAGCGCCAACTCCCGCAGCACGGGCTCGGGGGCCGTGGGCGACGCCTCCCTCTGTCCCGGCGCCTCCGTCTCCGGCGCTGTCCGCGCGTCCGCCGGCTCCGGCGCCTCGGGCACCGGCGCCGCCGAGGCCGTGCCGTCGCCCAGCCTCGCGAGCGGGGTCCCCACCGGCACCTTCTCGCCCTCCTCGACGAGCAGGTCCTCGACGGTGCCGGTGTCGAAGCACTCGACCTCGACGGTCGACTTCGGCGTCTCCACCACCGCGACGATGTCGCCCCGGTGCACCGGGTCACCGACCTTGACGAGCCACTCGACGAGCTTGCCCGACTCCATGTCCGCGCCGAGCGAGGGCATCCGGAACTCAGCCACGGCGTCCCACCGCCCGTCGCGCCGCCGCCACGATGTCTGTGGCCTGGGGCAGCGCCGCCTCCTCGAGGTGGTGGGGGTAGGGCACGGGAACCTCTGCGCCACAGACCCGCTCGACCGGGGCGTCGAGCTCGTAGAACGCCTGCTCGGCGATGCGTGCCGACACCTCCGCTGCAAGGCTGCCCGTGCGCCACGCCTCGTCGACGACGACCGCCCGGTGCGTCCGCGCGACCGATGCCATGACCGTCGCGTCGTCGAGCGGTCGCAGCACCCGCAGGTCGATCACCTCGGCCGAGATGCCCTCTCCCGCAAGCAGGTCGGCGGCCTCGAGCGCCTTGCCGAGCCCCCCGGCATACGCGATGACCGTGACGTCGGTGCCGCCGCGGCGCACCGCGGCGCTCGAGATGTCGACGACGACCGGATCGGTGGGCAGCGTGCCCGCGAGGTTGTAGAGCGAGCCGTGCTCGAAGAGCACGACGGGGTCGGGGTCGGCGAGGGCGGGCGCGAGCATGCCCCGCGCGTCCTCCACCGTGGCGGGAGCGAGGACGCGGATGCCGGGGATGGACGCGTACCAGCCCTCGAGGCTGTGCGAGTGCTGGGCGGCGAGCTGGCGCCCGGCGCCGGTGGTCATCCGGATGACGAGCGGGACCGACAGCTGGCCACCCGACATGTGGCGCAGGGTCGCTGCGTTGTTGAGGATCTGGTCGAGCGCCAGCAGGCTGAAGTTGACCGTCATGATCTCGACGATGGGACGCAGCCCGCGCAGGGCCGCCCCGATGCCGGCACCGGTGAACGCCGACTCCGACAGCGGTGTGTCGCGCACCCGCCCCTCCCCGAACTGCTCCACCAGGCCGAGGCTGACGGCGAAGGACCCTCCGTAGCGGCCGACGTCCTCGCCCACGAGGAAGACCCGGGGGTCGCTCGAGAGCGCCTCGCGGTGGGCCTCGCGCAGGGCCTCGCGGTAGGTCGTCGTCACCGGCGCCGTCAGCCTCGAGCCCGCGGCAACGGAGACTGCACTCGCCGAGGAGCCCCCGTCGGCGCCCGTGCCGGTGCCCGGGCTCGTCGCCGCGGTGTGCCTGCTCATGACGCCCTCCCCGCCGGCGCGGCGTCCGCAGTGGCCGTCGTGACGAAGCGCGCGAGGTCCTCGACCGGCTCGAGCGGGGCCGCGTCCGCGGCCGCGACGGCCGCCGCGATCTCGGTGTCGACCTCGCGCTCGACCCGCGCCCGCCACTGCTCGAGCTCGTCGGTCGTCATGAGCCGCTCGGCGACGAGCCGGGCCGCCAGCGCCGGGATCGGGTCGAGCTCCTTCCACCGCTCGATCTCCTCCTTGGTGCGGTAGCGGTCGGGGTCGTACATCGAGTGGGCGCGGTAGCGGTAGGTCCGCAGCTCGAGGAAGCACGGCTGCCCGCTGTCGCGCACGTAGGCCAGCGCCCTCTCGGTCGCGTCACGCACGGCGAGGACGTCCATCCCGTCCACGGCCCAGGCGACCATGCCGTAGCCGGCCGCACGCGTCGCGAGGTCCGTCGCGGCGTGCTCCCGACTGAGCGCCGTGCCCATCGCGTAGCGGTTGTTCTCGCAGCAGAAGAGGACCGGCAGGTGCCAGAGGGCGGCGAGGTTGGCGCTCTCGTGGAACTCGCCCTCGGCGAAGGCGCCGTCGCCGAAGAGGCAGACCGTGACGGCCGGGTCGGCGGTCAGGTGGTCGGCCAGGGCGAGCCCGACCGCGACGGGCAGCCCGCCCGCGACGATGGCGTTGCCACCGTAGAAACGGCGGGAGGCGTCGAAGAGGTGCATCGACCCGCCGCGGCCGCCGCTGCAGCCGGTGGAGCGGCCGAACATCTCGGCCATGACCGCGTCCATCGGCACGCCGCGCGCGAGGGCGTGACCGTGCTCGCGGTAGGTGGACACGACGGCGTCGGCCTCGGACAGGGCGCCGACGACGCCGACCGCGACGGCCTCCTCGCCGATGCACAGGTGCAGGAAGCCGCGGATCCTCGTCGCGCTGTAGAGCTCGGCGCACTTCTCCTCGAAGCGGCGGATGCGGACCATCTCGCGCAGCAACCCCCGGAACAGCTCGAGGAACAGCTCCTCGGTCATGACTCCCCCTCCCCGCCCTGCGCACTCGGGCGCTCGACGGTCGACAGGTCGCCCTCGGGCAGCCCGAGCTCACGGGCCCGCAGCAGCCGCCGCATGACCTTGCCGCTGCGGGTGTGCGGCAGCGCCTGGTCGAAGGCGATCTCGCGCGGCGCGACCGAGCCGAGCCGGTGCCGCCCGAACGCCACGAGCTCCCGGGCGAGCGCGGGGCTCGGCTCGTGGCCGACCTTGAGGGTCACGAACGCCTTGACGATCTCGCCGGCGAGCGGGTCCGGCTTGCCGATGACTCCGACCTCGGCGACAGCCGGGTGCTCCATGAGGGCGCTCTCGACCTCGAACGGACCGATGAGGTGGCCGGCGGACTTGATGACGTCGTCGGCGCGTCCGATGAACCACACGTAGCCGTCGGCGTCGATGCGGGCGAG
Organism: Terrabacter carboxydivorans; assembly: GCF_039532035.1. NCBI lineage: Bacteria > Bacillati > Actinomycetota > Actinomycetes > Micrococcales > Intrasporangiaceae > Terrabacter > Terrabacter carboxydivorans. The sequence goes on from NZ_BAAARE010000007.1 coordinate 161,056, forward strand.
GTCGCCGCTGAGGTACCACCCGTCGGCGAACGCCTTCGCGTAGCGCTCGGGGTCGTCCACGTAGGCGCGGAACATCGACGGCCAGCCGGGCCGCAGGGCCAGCTCACCGACCTCGTCGGGGCCGAGCACCCGGACCCGACCGCCCTCGACCGCGGCCCGGCCGTCAGGTCCCTGGGCGAGCACGGCGGCCACCACCCCGGGGACGGGACGCCCCATCGAGCCCGGGCGCACCGGCATACCCGGGAAGTTGCTCACCATGATGGCACCGGTCTCGGTCTGCCACCACGTGTCGTGGACGGGCAGCCCGAAGGCGTCGACGCCCCAGACGACGGCCTCCGGGTTGAGCGGCTCGCCGACGCTGACGACGTGGCGCAGCGCGGGGAAGGTGTGCTCGCGGGCGAGCCCGACGCCGGCCCGCATGAGCATCCGCAGCGCGGTGGGCGCGGTGTAGAAGACGGTGACCCGCTCGTCCTGCAGGATGCGGTACCACCGGCGCGCGTCGAAGTCGGCGGAGTCCGTGACGATGGTGACGCCGCAGCTGAGCGGGCCGAGGATGCCGTAGGACGTGCCCGTGACCCAGCCCGGGTCGGCCGTGCACCAGTAGACGTCGCCGGGTCGCAGGTCGAGCGCGAACTCGGCCGTCACGTGGTGGGCGAGGATCGCCTCGTGCACGTGGACGGCGCCCTTCGGCTTGCCCGTCGTGCCGCTCGTGAAGTGCAGCAGGGCGGGGTCGTCCGCGCGGGTGAGTGCCACGGTGAACGTCGAGGGGTCGTATGCCGTCGCGCCCGCTCCCAGCGCCACGGACCACGGAGTCGTGCCCGCGGGAGCTTCCGCGTCACCGACGTCGGTGAGGAGGACGTGCCTCAGGTCGGGCAGGGCGTCGCGGTGCGGCTCGCACTTGCGCACGTAGGACTGGGTGTCGGTCACGAGGACGCGGATGTGGCCGAGGCGCAGCCGCTCCACGACCGGCTCGGGCCCGAAGGCGGGGAAGAGCGGGCAGTAGACGGCCCCGGCCTTGAGGGTGCCGAGGACGGTCAGGTAGAGCTCCGGCGATCGCGGCAGGAGCGTGCAGACCCCGTCGCCCGGCCCGACCCCGAGCCGTCGCAGCGCCGTGGCGGCGACGTCGCTCTGCTCGCGCAGCTGGGCGTAGGTCAGCTCCGTCGTGGGCGCGACGCGGGACAGGAAGCGGATCGCGACGGTGTCGGCGAGCGGCCCCTCGGCGTGCCGGTCGACGGCCTCGTGCGCCATGTTGAGGTGTCCCTCGTCGTCGCCCCGCAGCCAGTCGCGCGCGGCCTCCCACGTGAAGGAGCGCCGCCGCGCCTCGTAGTCCCCGACGAGGGGGGCGAGAGCCGGGACGTGCTCGATCGGACGCCGCTGCGCGCCGCCGCGCTGCACTGCCAAGTCGGCCATGAGACCACCGTCCCGCGTGGTCCGGGAGGCAGGTAGGGACCAACGGCCCTGTTCAGCGGGACCGTCGGCGACGTGCACTGGGAGTGGCGTCGCCGATGCCGTGCGGCGCGTTGACGAGGAGGACAGATGAGCATCAACAGCGGGTCGAAGGCCCCCGAGCGTCGCGCCGTCCAGGCGCGGCCCGACCAGTTCTCGTGGGGAGAGCTCGGACCGTGGGCCGGCCGGATGCAGGACCTCATGGAGCAGATGTGGTCACCGGCGATGGGCGCCAGCGACTTCGCGCCCGGCGGCGAGCTGCGCGAGACCGACGACGCCTTCACGCTAGAGCTCGACGTGCCGGGCGTGGACAAGAAGGACATCGAGATCGACTTCTCCGGACGTCGCCTCAGCGTCCGGGGCACGAAGACGACCGAGAAGGAGGGCCAGGGCACGCTGCGCCACACGACCCGCACCTCCGGCAGCTTCACGTACGAGGCGGTGCTCCCCGTGGCCGTGGACGAGAAGGCCGTGACGGCCTCGCTCGCCGACGGCGTGCTGATGGTGACGATGCCCAAGGCCACCGAGGCCAAGACGACGCACGTCGAGATCAGCTGACCGCCATGGCCTCCAACGGATCCGTCATGCAGGCGCTCGTCTACCACGGCCCGGGCCGGAAGGCCTGGGAGCAGGTGGCCAAGCCCATGATCGAGGACGACACCGACGCGATCGTCAAGGTCGACACGGTCACCATCTGCGGCACCGACCTGCACATCCTCAAGGGCGACGTCGCAGCTGTGACCGACGGCCGGATCCTCGGCCACGAGGCGGTCGGGACGGTCGAGCAGGTCGGACCGGGCGTCAAGAACGTCAAGCCGGGAGACCGGGTGCTCGTCTCGTGCATCACCGCCTGCGGTGCGTGCCGCTACTGCCGCGAGGGCAGCTACGGCCAGTGCATCGGCGGCGGCGGCTGGATCCTCGGACACAAGATCGACGGCACGCAGGCCGAGTTCGTCCGCGTCCCCTTCGCGGACACCTCGACGTATGCCGTGCCCGAAGGAGTGACTGACGAGGAAGTACTCATGCTCGCCGACATCGGGCCCACGGGCTACGAGGTCGGTGTGCTGAACGGCCGGGTCCGTCCCGGTGACGTCGTAGCGGTGGTGGGCGCCGGCCCGGTCGGGCTCTCCGCCATCATGGGTGCCGAGCTCTTCAGTCCGGCGCACGTCGTGGCCATCGACCTGGCCGATGCCCGACTCGAGGCGGCCAAGCAGTTCGGGGCCGACATCACGGTGAACCCCTCGCGCGAGGACGCCGTCGCGATCGTCCGGGACCTGACCCAGGGTCTCGGCGCCGACGTCGCCATCGAGGCCGTGGGGGTCGCACCGACGTTCGAGCAGTGCACGGCCCTGGTCCGCCCGGGTGGCACTGTCGCCAACGTGGGGGTCCACGGCGGCCCGGCCACCCTGCACCTGGAGGAGCTCTGGATCAAGAACGTCACGATCACGACGGGGCTCGTCGACACCTACTCGACCCCGACGTTGCTGCGGCTGCTGGCCGCCCACCACATCGACCTGGCGCGGTTCGTCACGCACCGCTTCCCGATGGATGAGTTCATGGGCGCCTACGACACGTTCGCCCGTGCGGCGGACACCGGCGCCCTCAAGGTCGTGCTCACGAGCTGAGCTCAGCTCGGAGCCGGTCGGCCGTCAGAGGTCGACGTGCATGATGCGCAGGCCCACGCGCTCCCCGCTCGGGAGCTCGTGGGCCCGCGGCACGGTGCCCACGACGGTGAAGCCGAGGCTCTCGTAGAGCCTGACCGCGCCGGTGTTGGTGGCGACCACGGCGTTGAACTGCATTGCGGCATAACCGGACTCGCGCGCCCAGTCGAGCGAGTCGACGACGAGCGCCCGGCCGGCACCGAGTCCCCGAGCGTCGGCGGCGACCATATAGCTGGCCGTCGCGACGTGCGCACCGGGGCCCGGCCGGTTGCGTCCCATCTTCGCGGTGCCGACGACCCGGTCGCCGTCGACGGCGACGGCCACCCGGCCCCCGGGACCGTTCTCGAGCCAGATGCCGCGGGCCTCCTGCTCGGTCAGGTCGGTGGGGAAGGGGAAGGTGTCGCCGGCGCGGACGACCTCCTCGATGACCGGCCACACGTGGGGCCAGTCGGACTCGTCGTAGTCACGGACGGTGACCTTGCCTGCCACTCGGACCGCCTTACTTCTCAGGGACGTTCGCGTCGAGCTCACTGAGCCACGCGACGGAGGTCGCGTCCGACGGCATACGCCAGTCGCCGCGTGGCGAGAGCGAGCCCCCGGCGACGACCTTGGGACCGTTGGGCAGCGCGGAGCGCTTGAACTGGTTGGCGAAGTAGCGCTTGACGAACACCTCGAGCCAGTGCCGGATCGTCGCCAGGTCGTAGGCCGTGCGCTCGGCCTCGGGGTAGCCCGCCGGCCACTCCCCCGCCTCGCTGTCGCGCCACGCGTTCCACGCGAGGTAGGCGATCTTGGAGGGCCGGTAGCCGCGGCGCAGCACGTGGAAGAGCGTGAAGTCCTGCAGGGGGTAGGGCCCGATGACGGCCTGGGTGCTCTGCGGCTTCTCCCCCTCCTTGGCGGGCACGAGCTCGGGGCTGATCTCGGTGTCGAGGATCGAGGTGAGCGTCCCGGCCACCTCCTCGTCGAACTGGCGGGAGGAGACGACCCAGCGGATCAGGTGCTGCATCAAGGTCTTCGGGACGCCGCTGTTGATGCCGTAGTGGCTCATCTGGTCGCCGACGCCGTAGGTGCACCACCCGAGCGCGAGCTCGGAGAGGTCGCCGGTGCCGAGCACGATGCCGCCGCGCTGGTTGGCGATGCGGAAGAGGTAGTCGTAGCGCAGGCCGGCCTGGACGTTCTCGAAGGTCACGTCGTAGACCTCCTCGCCGCGGCCGAACGGGTGCCCCATCGCCTCGAGCATCTGGGTCGCCGCGGGGCGGATGTCGAGCTCCTCCCACGTGACCTCGAGGCTCTCCATGAGGGCGATCGCGTTGGTCTTCGTGTGGTCGCTCGTGGCGAAGCCGGGCATCGTGAAGGCGAGGATGTCGCTGCGGGGGCGGTCGAGCCGGTCCATGGCCTTGGCAGCGACGATGAGCGCGTGCGTCGAGTCGAGGCCGCCGCTGACGCCGATGACGACCTTCGGCTGGCCGATGGCGCGCAGCCGCTGCTCGAGGCCGGACACCTGGATGTTGTAGGCCTCGTAGCAGTCGAGGGCGAGCCGGTCCTCGTCGTCCGGGACGAAGGGGAAGCGGTCGACCTTGCGGAGCAGGCCGAGGTCGCCGGTCGGCGGGTCGAGCTCGATCTCGACGGTGCGGAAGCCGTCGACCCGGGCCGCGAGCGTGCGGCGGTTGTCGTCGAAGGTGCCCTGGCGCTGGCGCTCTTGGCGCAGCAGGTCGAGGTCGACGTCGGCGACCGACGCGCGCGGGCCCTCGGGGAAGCGCTCGCTCTGCTCGAGCAGGGCGCCGTTCTCGTAGACCATCGTCGTGCCGTCCCACGAGAGGTCGGTCGAGCTCTCGCCCTCCCCGGCCGCGGCATACAGGTAGGCCGCGAGGCAGCGCGCCGAGGCGCTGCGCGCGAGCAGGTGTCGGTCCTCGGCGCGCGAGACGGTGATGGGCGAGCCGGAGATGTTGGCCAGGACCGTGGCCCCGGCGAGGGCTGCCTCGTGGCTCGGCGGAACCGGCACCCACATGTCCTCGCAGACCTCGACGTGCAGCACGAAGCCCGGCACGTCGGTCGCCCGGAAGAGCAGGTCCGGACCGAAGGGCACGCGGTCGCCGGCGACGTCGATGGTCTGGCCACGCTGGTCGTCGCCCGGCGCGAAGTGGCGCCGCTCGTAGAACTCCCGGTAGGTGGGCAGGTAGGACTTCGGCGCGACACCGATGATGCGACCGGCGTGGATGACGACCGCGCAGTTGTAGAGCCGGGAGCCCTTCTCGAGCGGCGCGCCCACGACGACGACGGGACGCAGGTCGGCGGTGGCCTCGGCGATGCGGGCCAGGGCGTCGTCGACGGCGTCGAGCAGCGTGTCCTGGAGGAAGAGGTCGTCGATGGCGTAGCCCGAGAGGCACAGCTCCGGGAAGATCGCGAGCCCCACGCCGTCGTCGTCGAGGTCACGCAGCTGTGCGATGACGGAGTCGGCGTTGCGCTCGGGGTCGACCGCGACGATCGGCACCGTGCACGCGGCGACGCGCGCGAAGCCCTGGGCCCAGGAGCTGTAGAAGTCCATGGGCACAGTCAATCGCACGGTTTCGTGTGACCGGGGACTCGTCACTCGCCCGGTGCGTCGGACGGAGTTCTTACTACCATGGGTAGTAGCCAGGCAGTCGCCATACGGCACACCAAGGAGGTCGCCATGTCAGACCACGACCCGGTCCACGTCCTTCACCCGGAGGAGTCCTGGGGCTTCCTCCGTGCGCACGAGTTCGGCCGGCTCGCCTTCCACCTCGTGGGCGAGGTGCACATCACGCCCATCAACTACGCCGTCGACGGCGACCGCCTCGTCTTCATGACGGCCGAGGGCAGCAAGCTCTTCGGCGTCACGGCCAACACCGACGTCGCCTTCGAGGTCGACGAGATCGTCGGCGAGCGCGCCACGAGCGTCATCTGCCGAGGCCGGGCCCGCACGCTCGAGGGGCAGGCGGCCTACGTCGTCGAGCGCCTGCCCGTCCGGCCCTGGGTCGACACCCCGAAGTCGATCGTCGTCGCCATCGAGGTCGACGAGATCTCGGGCCGCAGGTTCGACCTGACGCGGCCCTGGCTGCGCGACCTGCCCACGGGCTGACCCGGCGCACCGGTCGGTGAGCGGTCCGTCCGCTCGTCAGCGAACGGTCTCTTCGTCAGCGTCCTGCCACTGACGAAGAGACCCGGTGCGCACGAGGAGCCGGGACGAGGACCAGAGCCGCAGGTCAGCCGACGGCGGCCCGGGCCGCCACGAAGGCGTCGACGCACGCGCGCACGTCGGACTCGGAGTGCGCCGCCGACAGCTGCACGCGGATGCGGGCCTTGCCGCGCGGCACGACGGGGAAGCTGAAGGCGATGACGTAGACGCCGTTGCCGAGCATGTGGTCGGCGATCTGCGCGGCCTGACGGGCGCCGTCCTCGCCGGGGAACATCACCGGGCGGATCGGGTGCGTGCCCGGGAGCAGCTCGAAGCCGGCCTCGGTCATGAGCGAGTGGAAGAGCGCCGTGTTGGCCTTGAGCGTCTCGCGCTTCTCGGCCGAGCCCTCGACGAGCTCGAGAGCGGCCATCGAGCCGGCGACGACCGACGGCGCGACCGAGTTGCTGAAGAGGTAGGGGCGCGAGCGCTGGCGCAGCAGGTCGACGACCTCCTGGTGGCTCGAGACGTAGCCGCCGGAGGCGCCGCCGAGGGCCTTGCCGAGCGTGCCCGTGAGGATGTCGACGCGGTCCATGACGCCGAACAGCTCGGGCGTGCCCCGGCCGCCGTCACCGACGAAGCCCACCGCGTGCGAGTCGTCGACGAAGACGAGGGCGCCGAACTCGTCTGCGAGGTCGCAGATCTCGTCCAGCGGCGCGTACGAGCCGTCCATCGAGAAGACGCCGTCGGTGACGACGACCTTGCGCTTGGCCCCGGCTGCGACGGCGGCCTCGAGCTGCGCCCGCAGGTCGGTCATGTCGGCGTTCTTGTAGCGGTAGCGCATCGCCTTGGACAGGCGCACGCCGTCGATGATCGAGGCGTGGTTGAGCTCGTCGCTGATGATGGCGTCCTCGGCGCCGAAGAGCACCTCGAAGACGCCGCCGTTGGCGTCGAAGCACGACGAGTAGAGGATCGTCGCCTCGGTGCCGAGGAACTCGCTGATCTTGTGCTCGAGCGAGGTGTGCAACGTCTGGGTGCCGCAGATGAAGCGCACCGACGCCATGCCGAAGCCCCACTCGTCGAGCGCCTTCTTCGACGCCTCGACGACGACCGGGTCGTTGGCGAGACCGAGGTAGTTGTTGGCGCAGAAGTTGAGCGCCTCGGCCTTGAGCGTCGTGACGTGGGCCGACTGCGGCGACGTCAGCTCGCGCTCGTTCTTGTAGAGGCCGGCGTCCTTGATCTCCTGCAGGGTGGCGGCGATCTCGTCCTTGACTGAGCCGTACATCGGTGTCCTTCGTGTGGTCGCGTGGGTCGCGTGGGTCGTGCCCGTGGGCGCGGAGCGGATGCGCCACCCAGCGTATGCCGTGTGGCGCGGACCTCAGCGGCCCGCCAGCAAGAGCAGGTCGTCGAGGATGTCACCCATCCGCATGAGCAGCGAGACGTGGCCCTCGCCCTCGACGAGGTGGGCCCGTGCGCCCGCGACGTGGGCGGCGAGCCACTGGGCGTGGGCGAAGGGCACCATGAGGTCCTCGGTGCCCTGCCACACGGCGGTGGGCACGGTGACCGCTGCGAGGTCGAAGCCCCACGGACGGGTGTGGGTGAGGTCGTCGTCGCGCCAGCCGACGATGCCCTGGGCGCCGGCGTGACGTGATGCGGAGGCGAGGTACTCGCCGAGCTCTCCGGTCATCGCCGCCCGGTCGACCGGTGGCAGCAGGCCGCTCAGCTCGCCAACGATCTCGTCGGCGGTGGCGCGCAGGACGGGGGTGCCGTACTCCTCGAGGAAGGCGGTCAGCGCCTCGGGACCCGCGGCCGTCGCGGCATACTCGGCGACGTTCTCGGGCCCCATGCCGGCGGTGAGGTCGAGACCCTCGGCGTCGGGCGGGGCGATGCCGACTCCCGACGTCGCCGCGAGGCAGCGCCCGGGCAGCAGGGCCGCGCAGGCGAGGGCGCGGGGACCGCCGCCGGACCAGCCGAGGGTCACGAACGTGTCGTGGCCGAGCGCGTCGAGCACCAGTGCGGTGTCGGCGGCGTCGTCGGCGACCGTGGCCGTGGTCGCGGCGTCGGCCCTGGGTGTCGAGCGGCCGTAGCCGGGCCGCGAGCAGGTGATGGTGCGCAGCCCGCGCTCGGTGGCGGGCCGCTCGAGGATGCCGAAGGGGACTGCCGCCTGTGGCGTGCCGTGGTGGAAGACGAGCGGCAGCCCGTCGCTGGGTCCGGTGACGAGGACCTCGAGGTCGCGGCCGTCGGGGGTGTGGACGAGGTGTGTCTCGTGGGTCGCCATGCCTCATGCAACCACGCCGGGCAGGCACACCGAAGCCGGGCTCGGGCCTAGGCTCGGGCAGGTGGACGAGGACCTGCGGGCGAATCTGCGGGCGCGGTTCGCGGCAGCGCGGGTCGCGCGGCTCGCGACGGTGCGCCCCGACGGCCGGCCCCACCTCGTCCCGGTCGTCTTCGCCGTCAGCGGCGACCTCGTGTGGAGCGCCGTCGACGACAAGCCCAAGTCGACGCGTGCCCTCCAGCGGCTCGCCAATGTCGAGGCCAACCCGTCGGTCGCCCTGCTCGTCGACCACTACGACGACGACTGGACGCAGCTGTGGTGGGTGCGGGCCGAGGGCCCGGCCGACGTGCTCGAGCTGGGAGCGGCCGGGACCGCCGAGGCCCTGGACTCGCTGGCCCAAAAGTACCCGCAGTACGCAGCGCGGCGACCCGCTGGTCCCCTCGTCCGGGTGAGCGTCACCCGCTGGTCGGGTTGGAGCCACGACCACTCCTGACGAACCCGCTGTATCACCGGGCCGGGAGGAGAACACTGGTGCGCAGGGGCCGAGGCGCCTGCCGCACGGCCACGGGTCGAAGGAGCTCGCCATGTCCAAGCGTGCACTGCTCATCGGGGTCAACCAGTACGCGATCCCGGGGGCCGACCTCCGGGGCTGCGTCAACGACGTGCAGAACGTCGCGGGCGCCCTCAAGGACGTCTACGGCTTCACCGACGCGGACATCACGATGCTCGTCGACGACGGTGCGACGAAGGCGGCGATGACGCAGGCCATGACCGACCTCGTGGGCTCGGCGCGACCGGGCGACGTGCTCTACCTGCACTACTCGGGCCACGGCTCCAACGTCCCCGACACGAACGGCGACGAGACGACCGACCACCGCGACGAGATCCTCTGCCCGCACGACCTCGACTGGAACGACCCGCTCACCGACGACTGGCTCCGGACGACCTTCGACCGTCTCGACCCGGGCGCCACGCTGACCGTCGTCATGGACTGCTGCCACTCGGGCAGCAACACCCGCGAGCCCCGTCGCCCGGACGCGCCCCCGCCCGAGGTGCTCTCGCGCTTCCTGCCGAACCCGGACGACGAGGCGGGAGGAGGCGAGTTCACCGGCACTCCGAACCGGTCGCGACGGCGGCAACGGCAGCAGGACGTGCACGTCGTCGACATCACCGAGACCCTCCTCAGCGGCTGCCGCGACGACCAGACCTCGGCCGACGCCGACATCGCCGGCACCTACAACGGCGCCCTGACCTACTACCTCGTCCGCGCGATGCGCGAGGCCCCGCAGGCGACCTACCGGGAGCTGCACGCACGCACCCTCGCCGGCCTGACGGGCAACTACGACCAGGTGCCGCAGCTCGAGGGCCGCGCCCCCCGCCTCGACCAGGTCTTCCTCTCCGGGACGGCCTGAGCCGTGTCGACCCTCGTGGGTGACGGCTCCCCGACGCAGCCCGAGCCGTATGCCGTCCCGCCCGTCGCCGGAAACACGGGCCTTCCCGAGTCGGCGTCCCCCGAGCAGGACGCGCCCGAGCAGGTGCCACTCGAGCAGGTGCTGCCCGAGCAGGCGCTTCCCGAGCCACCCGTCGCCGAGGACACGGAGCGGCAGTCCGCACCAGAGCCCGTCGCTGCACCGGCGATCACACCTCCTCCCCCAGCCGCACCGACGGCGCGAGGAGCCGAGCCGGCTCCCACCGGTGCACCTCCAGCCCCACCCGCGGCGGCTGCCCCAGCTTTGCCGGCAGCGGCGCCCGCAGCGGCTGCGGCCGCGGCCCAGACCGGCGACGCCGGCGCGGGCACGGACCCGGACGCCGATCCGTCGCGCCCCCTGACGCGGGTCCGCATCTCGCACGGCGACCTGCGGTTCGCCCGCCACCACGTCGTCGTCGGTCACTATCCCGGCAGCACGCTCGTCGGCGGCGAGGGCGCCCTCGACGAGCTGCTCGACGGTCGGCTGTCCCGGGCCGCGATGCTCGGCATCTACCCCGGGCCCATCGAGACCTGCCAGATCTTCACCGACCCCGAGGAGTGGACCCGGCCGCCCGGGGCGATCGTCGCCGGCCTCGGCCCGATCGGCGGCCTGAGCGCCGCGACGCTGGCCCGGGCCATCGCGCACGCCGCCCTGACGGCCGCCCTCGGCCACCTCACGGGAGGCGCCTCCGCGGCGAGCACCGAGGTGCTCCAGCTCAGCCTCTCGAGCCTCCTCATCGGCACGGGCCAGGGCGGGCTGTCGGTCCGCGACAGCGTGCAGGCCCTGCTCACCGGCGTGCAGCGGGCCAACGACCGGCTCGCCGACACCGAGCTCGCGGTGCACATCGCCGAGGTCGAGGTCATCGAGCTGTGGCAGGACCGGGCCCTGCAGGCCGTCGAGGCCCTCGGCTCCTCGCTGACGAGCGGCGAGCTCGCCGACTCCTTCACCGCCGACCTCCGGCTCGCGGAGCGTCCGGGGCGTCAGCGCCGGCTGCTCTTCTCCGAGCCCTCCGGCTGGTGGCAGCAGGTGCGGGTGCGCAGCGAGCCCGACGGGAGCCTCACCTTCGAGGCCTCGACGCGTCGGGCCGGCACCCCGACCCGCACGGTGCCGACCCAGCGTGCCCTCGTCGACCGCCTCGTCGAGTCCCTCGTGGACTCACCGTCGCCGGACCCGTCGGCTGCCCGGACGCTGTTCGAGCTGCTCTTCCCCAACGACCTCAAGGCCCAGGCCCCCGACACCGACAACCTCGTGCTCCTCGTCGACCGCGGCTCGGCGCACTACCCGTGGGAGCTGCTCGACGACCAGGGCACGCAGGAGGACCGCGAGCCGCTCGGGGTGCGCCGGGGCCTGGTGCGCCAGCTCGAGGGCTCATCGATGCGCAGCCACGTACTCTCCGCGACAAGCAGCCGCGCGCTCGTCGTCGGCGACACCGCGAGCGGGCTCAGCGCCCTTCCCGCCGCGCAGCGCGAGGCTCGCAACGTCGCAGATGCCTTGCGTGCGAGCGGCTTCGAGGCCGAGCCCCTCATCGCCGAGAGCGGCACCAAGGTCGTCCAGGCGCTCTTCGCGACGTCCTACCGGGTCGTCCACCTCGCCGGTCACGGCGTCTACGAGTGGCCCCTCGGCGACGGCACGGACGCCACGGTGACCGGCATGGTGCTCGGCAACGGGATGTACCTCACGGCCGGCGAGGTGGGCCAGATGCGGCAGGTCCCCGAGCTCGTCGTCGTCAACTGCTGCCACCTCGGCACCATGGGCTCGCTGGGCCTGCTGCCCCCGACCACGCCGAACGCCTCGACGCCTCCCGGCGGTCAGGGCGCCCTCGGCGCACCGGGCGGCTTCGGCGCCCCGGGACCGGCCGTGCCCGGGGTCGCGGCGCCGCGCAGCGGCAACTACCACCGGCTCGCGGCGAGCTTCGCGACCGAGCTCATCGACATCGGTGTGCGGGCCGTCGTGGCCTGCGGCTGGGCCGTCGACGACGGCGCGGCCTCGACCTTCGCCACGACCCTCTACGACCGGATGCTGTCGGGCCTGACCTTCGGCGAGGCGCTCAGCGCGGCCCGCTGGCAGACGTGGAACGACTTCCCGGCGGTCAACACGTGGGGTGCCTACCAGTGCTACGGCGACCCGGACTACCGCCTCGCGCCGGACGCCGCCGTGCACCGCGCCACCACCGCCCAGCGGGCCCCGGCGAGCGCCGAGCAGGCACGCGTCGAGATCGAGAACCTCAGCCAGTCCGTCGACGTCAGCCGCAACACGCGCTTCGGGCTCGACCGCCTGCGCGAGCTCTACGAGGCGCTGACCCCGGAGGACCGGGAAGACGACGCGCTCCAGGTGCTCATCGCCCGGACCTACAACAAGTTCGGCGACTTCACCCACGCCACGCAGTACTTCGAGCAGACCCTCGAGCGGGGCGGCACCGCCCTGACGGTGCGCGACTTCGAGGTCTGGATCGACCAGGTGGTCCGGGCCGCGGCGACGAACGACGACGCCGTCGACGACGCGGTCGCCACCATCGAGTCGGCCATCGACCGGCTCCGGGCGCTGCTCGACAACCCCGCCTCCCTCGTCCTCGGCGCCCACGCGCCCGAGCGGGCCGCGTTCCTCCCGGGTGACGCGAACGCGGCCCCGGTCGCCGTCGGGATCGACCGGCTGTGGCGGGTCGCGAGCGCCTACAAGCGGCTCGCCCTCGTGACGTGCCCCGAGCGCCCGGGCGCCCCGCACTCGGCCGACTGGTCGCGCACCCACGCCGCGCTGGCGAACACCTCGGACTGGTACGCCGCGGCCCGCACCGCCTCCGGAGCCACCGACCGGCGCCGGCACGGCGCGCTGGCCAACTGGCTCGCGGCCGAGCTCGCCCTGCGGTGGCGGCCGGCCCCGGGCCGGGAGCCGCTCGACCGGTCCCAGGCCCGGGAGCTCATCGACGACGCCCTCAAGGCCGCCCGCGAGGAGGCCTACCTCTCGCCGACCTTCTGGACGGTCGCGGTCTACGGCGACCTGCTGGTGCTCGACGCGCTGTGGAGCCCGCGGGCCTCGACCGACGAGGCGCAGCACGCCCTCGACGTCTATCGCCGCGCCAGCGAGCTCGGCAGCGAGGAGCAGCTGCGCCAGGTGCGCGACCAGGTCGACTTCCTGCTCGTCATGGCCGGCACCGAGGCGCGCCGGCGCGTCGACTTCCTGCGCACCCTCCACGACGGGCTCGCCGCCCTCGACGCCTCTCCCGCCGGCGGGTCCGGCGATGCGGGCGACCCTGCCGACGCAGGGGGCCCGGGAGGCACGGTCACCTCCTGACGGCATACCTCGCGTAGGTCGTGCCGCCCGCGAAACGGCGCTCGTCGAGCAGGTCGAGGTCGAGGCGTATGCCGTCCGGCAGGCTCCGCGTGCCGCCACCGACGGCGACGGGCACCGTCAGCAGGCGCAGCTCGTCGACGATGCCGGCCCGGAGGGCCTCGGCGGCGAGGGTGGGCCCGCCGATGCTCACGTCGCGCTCGGCCGACGCGACGAAGCGAGCCACCGCGGCAGGGTCGAAGTCGCGCTCGAGGCGGGTGCGCGCGCTCGTGACCTCGGTCAGCGTGCGGGAGTGGACGACCTTGTCGGCGGCCTGCCAGAGGCGGGCGTAGTCCTGCGCGATGTGGTCGTCGGGATCGTCGGCGTCGGTCGGCTCCGTCGGGGCGGACTCCCAGTAGACCATCACCTCGTAGAGGCGCCGGCCGCAGAGGTAGGTGCCCACGTCGCGCTCGAGATCGTTGACGAAGGCGTGCACCTCGGCGTCCGGAGCGGCCCAGTCGAAGCGGCCCTCGGCGTCGGCGACGTAGCCGTCGAGGGAGGCGATCGTGGTGTAGACGAGGCGGGACATGTGTCGACTCTGTCACTCCCGCGTGCTCGGAACGCCTCTTTCGAGTGGGGGATCGGTGCCGACGCCCTCTAGAGTTGTCGGCGCTCGCGTCCGGCCACCGCCGGGACGCGCCCCCTCCATCCCCCACCCTCAGGGAACGCTCTCGTGCTCCGACGTCTGACCCTCGCCTGCGCCACGGCCGCCCTCGCCCTCCCCCTCGCCGCCTGCGGTGGCAGCTCCCCTGCCTCCTCGCCCGAGGCCGCCGCGCACCCGAGCTGGGCGCTCGTGGCCGAGACCGTCTGCCCGTCCAGCGGCGACCCGCAGGGGTCGCTGGCCGAGCACAAGGTCACGTGCACCGGCGGCGACGGCAAGCCGCTCGAGGCCGCCTTCTACGACCAGGCCGTCCAGCTCGACCGCCGGGTCAGCACCTTCGAGTGCAAGACCGGCGTCAAGTCCGTGGCCGGCAAGGACTGGATGGTCCCGGCCGTCAAGGACGAGAAGGTCGTCGCCAAGCTGCTCGACGCCGGCGGCATCAACCTCTGCTGACCCGCCCTACCTCCCGGTTCGATGTATCTGCGCGGCCCAGGGGCCGCGCGGATACATCGAACCGCGGGTCGGTCAGGGGTTCAGGAAGCGTCGAGGAAGGCGTGCGTGAGGTCGGCGAGCTCGCGCGCCGACTCGGTGTTGACGAGCGGTCCCGCGCCGTCGATCACCTGGACCCGCGCGCCGGACAGCTGCTGCGAGAGCTCCTGCGCCGCAGCGACGCCCGCCTTGTCCTTCGACCCGGCGACGACGAGCGCGGGGGCCGTGACCGAGCGCAGCGACTCGGTGCCGTCGAAGCCCTTGAGGGCGTCGAGGACGGCCAGCATCCGCGGCCGCGAGACGCCGGCGTCGACGAGCTTGCTCTCCGGCACGAGCCGCATCGCGAGCCGCTGCATCCGCAGCGCCCCCTTCGACGGCCGCACGAGCGCGCCGGCCAGCACGAGCCGCCCGACGAGCTCGGGCCGCTCGACGGCGAGGCGCAGGGCGACGCTCGCACCCACTGACACCCCGACGAAGTCGGCCTGCCGCACACCCTGCAGCTCGAGCTCGTCGGCGACGCCCGAGGCCGCAGCCGCGAGGTCGAAGCCTACGGGGTCCTTGGGCTTGAGGCCCTTCATCCACGGAGCCGTCATCGGACGGCCCGCGCCGTAGGCCGAGACGAAGTCCTGCCACGCGATCGGCGACTGGCCGAGGCCGTGGAGGAGGACGAGCGGGCGGGGACGGTCCTGCGGGTCGGGAGCGGACGGCATACGAAAGCCCTTCAGCTCCAGTCGAGGACGACCTTGCCGCACTGGCCGGACCGCGCGGTCTCGAAGGCCTCCTCCCACTGCTCGGCCGGGAAGCGGTGCGTGATGACCTGCGCGACGGCGGAGCGGAAGCGCTCGGACGTGGCGATCATCTGCGACATGGCGTACCAGGTGTCGTACATCTCGCGGCCGTAGATGCCCTTGAGCGTGATCATGTGGGTGATGACCTTGCCCCAGTCGAGCTCGTAGGACTGGTGCGGCAGGCCGAGCAGCGCGATGCGGCCGCCGTGGTTCATGTTGGTGATCATGTCGGTGACTGCGGGCGCGGCGCCCGACATCTCGAGGCCGATGTCGAAGCCCTCCTTCATGCCGAGGTGGGCCTGGGCGTCGGCGAGGCTCTCGCGCGTCACGTTGATCGTCAGGTCGGCACCCGCGTGCTCCGCGAGCGCCAGGCGGTAGTCGCTCGCGTCGGTGACGACGACGTAGCGGGCGCCCGCGTGCCGCGCGATCGCCGCGGCCATGACGCCGATGGGGCCCGCGCCGGTGATGACGACGTCCTCGCCGACCATCGGCCACTGGAGCGCGGTGTGGGTCGCGTTGCCGAGCGGGTCGAAGACGGCACCGAGGTCGGGGTCGAGGTCGGCGGGCTGGACCCACGCGTTGCTCGCCGGGATGACGACGTAGTCGGCGAAGGCGCCGTCGCGGTTGACGCCGACCCCCTGGGTGCGGATGCAGAGGTGGCGCCGGCCGGCGCGGCAGTTGCGGCAGCGGCCGCAGACGATGTGGCCCTCGCCCGAGGCGCGGTCGCCGATGGCGACGCCGGTCACATCCTCGCCGACCTCGACGACCTCGCCGTAGAACTCGTGACCGATGACGAGCGGCGGCGTGACGGTGGACGCCGCCCAGTCGTCCCAGCCCGCGAGGTGCAGGTCGGTGCCGCAGAGGCCCGCCCGCATGACGCGGATCTTGACGTCCGCGGGCCCGCACTCGGGCTCGGGTCGGTCGACGAGGGACAGTCCGGGGCCGGCGGTCAGCTTGGTGAGTGCGCGCACGGGGAGAGTCTGCCACTGCCGATAATGGGTGAGTGTCCACCTCACCCCAGAGCGCGTCGTCCCCGAGTGCCGACGACAGCGTGCGCGTGGCCGAGGCCGTGTCCCGGCTGCGGTCCGCGGGTGAGCGGGTCACCCCGGCGAGGTATGCCGTCCTGCGCGTCGTCGACGCCGCCGACCTCGCCGACGAGCACCTCACGGCCGAGCAGATCGGTGCGCGGGTGGCCCACGTCGAGCCCTCGGTGCACCGGGCCACGGTCTACCGGACCCTCACCTCGCTCGTCGCGACCGGCGTGCTCTCGCACGTGCACCTCGGCGGCTCCTCGACCGTCTACCACCTGACCGAGCCGGCCCCGAGCCATGACCCGAGCCACGGTCCCGAGGACGCGCTCGCGACTCGAGAGGTCCGTGCGGGCCACGACGGCCACCGGGCCCGGCCCGCCCACCACGCGCACGTGCAGTGCCACGTCTGCGGGCGGGTCCTCGACGTGGCCCCGGGCCTCTTCGACGACGTCGCGGCCCGGCTGCACGAAGACCTCGGTTTCGTCCTCGACACAGGCCACGCCGGCCTGCTCGGCACCTGCCGTGACTGCGCGCGCGGAGGCATCGCTCACACCTGAGCGCCGGGCCGCTCGGCACGGAGTTGACTGGAGGTGAGGCGCGCTCGCGCCGAGCGGCGCGCCACGCGGTCGACGGGATCGGGAGGCGAGGACCATGGCCGCCATCGAGGTGCGCGGGCTGCGCAAGGTCTACGGAGAGGTCGCCGCGGTCGACGGCATCGACCTGACGGTGGAGCACGGCGAGGTCGTCGCGCTGCTCGGCCCCAACGGCGCCGGCAAGACGACGACGGTCGAGGTCCTCGAGGGCTACCGGGCCCGCGACGGCGGCACCGTGACGGTGCTCGGCCACGACCCGGGCTCGGGTGGCCGGGCCTTCCGCGAGCACATCGGGGTCGTGCTCCAGGACGCCGGCTTCGAGGACAGCTTCACGCCGCGCGAGCTGCTGCGGCTGCACGCCGGCTACTACCCCCACCCACGCCCCGTCGCCGAGGTCATCTCCCTCACCGGCCTCGAGGAGAAGGCGGACGCCCGGGTGCGCACGCTGTCCGGCGGCCAGCGGCGGCGCCTGGACCTCGCGCTCGGCATCGTCGGCGACCCCGACGTGCTCTTCCTCGACGAGCCGACGACGGGCTTCGACCCGTCGGCCCGCCGCCACGCGTGGGAGCTCGTCGAGAGCCTGCGCGACCTCGGCGCGACGATCCTGCTGACGACGCACTACCTCGACGAGGCGGAGCACCTCGCCGACCGGGTCGTCGTCATCGACCACGGGCGCATCGTGGCCCAGGGCACGCCGGACGAGCTGGCGGCGGCCGCCGGTGTCGCCACGGTCATCTCCTTCCGCCTCCCTGCCGGGCTCGCGCCGGACGACCTGCCGGTCTTCGGGCTCGGGCGTCGCGTGGCGGGGAGCGTCGTCGAGGTGCGCTCGGAGTCCCCGACCGCCGACGTCGCCGAGCTCGCCGGCTGGGCGCTGGGGCGCGGGGAGGAGCTCGAGGCCCTGACCCTGCGGCGGCCGAGCCTCGAGGACGTCTACCTCGACCTCGTCGGCGAGGCCGGTGTGAAGGGCGGCGGGGACTACGACTACGAGGGCGCGCGCGACGTCGATGCCCCCGTCGCGCCTCCTGCCCGAGAGAGGGCGGCGTCATGACCGCGATCGCCGGCAGGCCCGCGTCCGGGAGCCACCCGTGGGGCGCGGAGGCCGCCGTGCTCGGCCGCCAGGTGCGGCACGAGCTCGTGGCCCTGGCCCGCACGCCGGTCACCCTCATCCTCAGCATCGGGCTGCCGCTGCTCTTCTTCGTGCTGCTGTCGGCGCTCATCGGCAACGAGGTCATCGACCCCACCCAGGGCGTGCGTCTCGTGCAGTTCCTCGCGCCGGGCATGGCCTCGTTCGGGGTCGTCATGGCGACCTTCTCGTTCCTCGCCGTGGGGCTCGCCGAGGCCCGGGCGGCCGGCGTCGTCAAGCGCCAGTCGGGCACACCGGTGCCGCGGTGGGTCCTCGTCGGGGGTCGCGTCGGTGCCGCCCTCGTGCTCGGGCTCGTCTCGACGGCCCTCGTCCTCGTCACGGGCGTCGCCCTCTACGGTCTCGTCGTGCGCAGCCGCTCGGTGGTGGCGGTGCTCGTCACCCTGCTGCTCGCGTCGGCGACCTTCAGCGCCCTCGGCCTCGCGCTGGCGATGGCCCTGCCGACGATGCAGCTGACGCTGGCGGTGAGCAACGGGGTCGTCATCCCGCTCGCCTTCGTCAGCGACATGTTCATGGTCGGCGCGCAGATGCCGCCGGTCATGTCGACGATCGGCTGGCTCTTCCCGCTCAAGCACCTGACCGCCCTCTTCGCCGACGCGCTCAACCCCTATCTCACCGGCAGCGGCTTCCAGGCCGACCACCTGGCTGTCATCGCGATCTGGGGGCTGCTCGGTGCCGTCGTGGCCACGGCCCTGCTGCGCCGTGACGAGGACCGCGCCCGCGCCCCCGTTCGGCGTGCAGGGGTCGCCCGGGCCGCCGGGGGCGCCGCGACCCGTCGGCACGCCGCCGACGCCGTCCCGCGCCGCAACGGCTCGCCGTCCGTCGTCGCCCTGCTCGTGGACCAGCTGCGGCACGCGCAGTCGGTGCTGTGGCGCGACGCGTCCGCGGTGTTCTTCGCGGTGGCCTTCCCGGTCGTGCTCGTGGCGATCATCCCGTCGGTCAACGGCGGCGGGGACCGGCCCATGGCGGGCGGCCTGACGCTCGGCGTCTTCTACGCCGGCACCATGGCGGTCTACGGTGCCGCGGTCACGGCGTACGTCAACCTGCCGCAGGGGGTGGCCGAGGACCGTGAGCGCGGGGTGCTCAAGCGCACCGGGGGCGCACCGCTGCCGGCCGCGGTGCTCGTCGCCGGACGGGTCGCCGGGGCGGTCGGTGTCGCGCTCGTCACCGGCGCGGCCATCGCCGTGCTCACCGCTGTCGCCTACCGTCCGGCTCGACCGGCGGGGCTGGCAGCCGCCGTCGTCACGCTGTTGGTCGCCACCGTCTGCTTCGCCGTGCTCGGGATGGCCGTCATGACGTTCGTCCGGTCGGCGCAGGCCGTCATCGGCGTCACGCTGGGCACGCTCCTGCCCCTCGCCTTCGTCTCCGACATCTTCGTCGTCGGCGCCCAGTTCCCGACCGTGCTCGAGTGGGTCTCGTGGCTCTTCCCGCTGCGGCACGCGTCAGCCGCCATGAGCGAGGCCCTGGGACCGACGGTCACGGGCACGGGCCTGGCCTTCGGGCACCTCGGTGCCCTGCTGGCCTGGACCGTCGTGGCAGCGGTCGTGCTGGCGCGCCGGTTCCGCTGGGAGGCAAGGGAGTCCGGTCACACCGCCCGGACGTCGAGCAGGTAGCCCTGGGCCGGTCCGACGACCGGGACGGGCAGGCCCACACCGGTCAGCACCGAGCCGGGGACGACGAGACCGTCGTCGGCCAGCGCGAGGTCCCACCAGGGCGGACCCTGGTGCTGCACGACGGCGGGCAGCCCTGCCTCGGCACGGACGCGGACGGCATACGACCGGCTGGGGTCGAGCCCGGGGAGCGGCAGCGAGCCGGTCACCGCGTCACGTCCCGTCACGAGCCGGGCGATCGTGTATGCCGCATGGCTGCGGTCCGCGTCGACCGTGCCCGTCACGAGCACGGTGCCGTCGGGGCTCTCGGAGCGCACGAGGTCACCGGTGTGCAGCAGCGGCCGCAGCTCGCGCGCGAGCGACGTCCACGCCGTGAGGGCCTCGAGCTCCTCCTCGGAGCAGCCCGTGATGTCCCACTCGAGGCCGGGGTGGCCCTGGAGCGCCATGAGCATGCGGAAGCCGAGGTCGACGGTGCGGTGCGTCGTGTGCGCCGTCGCGGGACCGATGTGCGTGCCCATCAGCTCGGCCGGCACGAGCAGGCTCGTCCAGCGCTGGATGCTCGCCCGCTCGAGCGCGTCGTTGCAGTCGCTCGTCCAGATGCGGTCGGTGTGGTCGAGCACCTCGAGGTCGACGCGCGCGCCGCCGCTGCTGCACGACTCGATCTCGAGCTCGGGGTGCCGGGCGCGGAGCTCGTCGAGCAGGCGGTAGTAGGCGAGGGTGTGCGCGTGGACCGCCGGGGCGTCGACGCGTCGGTCACCGGGGCCACCCACGGTGTGCACGGCCTCGAGGAGGTCCCGGTTGTGGTCCCACTTGATGTAGTCGATGCCGAGGTCGGCGACGAGCCCGCTGATCTGCTCGAGCAGCTGGGCGTGGGCGGCGTCGTTGGTCAGGTCGACCAGCTGCTGCCAGCGCCACTCGCGTGGCGCGCCCTCGGCCGGGCCGAGCACCCAGTCCGGGTGCTCGCGCACGAGGTCGCTGTCCTCGTTGACCATCTCCGGCTCGAACCACAGCCCGAACTGCAGGCCGAGGCCCTTCACGTGGTCGACGAGCGGGTGCATGCCCTGCGGCCAGACGTCGGACGAGACGACCCAGTCACCGAGACCGGCACGGTCGTGCCGACGCCCGCCGAACCAGCCGTCGTCGAGGACAAAACGCTCGACGCCGATGCGGGCAGCCTTGTCGGCCAACGCCTTCAGCTGGTCGAGGTCGGTGTCGAAGTAGACGGCCTCCCACGTGTTGAGCACGACGGGACGCGGTCGCGAGGGGTGCCCGGCGCGGGCCCGGAGGCTGCGGTGGAGGCGGCGTGAGAGGCCGTCGAGACCCTCGGTCGAGTGGACGAAGACGACCGTCGGGGCGGCATACGACTGCCCGGGCGCGAGACGGACCTCGCCCGGCGCGAGCAGCTCGCCGCCACCGATGACGGCGTGGTGGCGGCCCGCACCCTCGGGCAGGGCCTCGACGAGGTGCTCGTGGTTGCCGCTCCAGGCGGTGTGCACGGCCCAGACCTCGCCCGTGCGCCAGTCGAACCCACGGGTGCCGGCCATCATGAGCAGCGTCGCGTCGTGGCCGGTGCGGCCGCGACGGCTCGCGCGCAGGTGCGTGCCGTGATCCAGGCGGCTGCGCTGCGGGGAGCGCTCGCGGCACCAGCGACCGGTGAGGTCGAGCACCTCGTCGGCGCGCAGCGGCAGCGGCAGAATCGCCCGCAGCGCGGCGACGTCGAGCGGGGCGGGATCCTCGCCGGTGTTGGTGACCGACGCGTCGACGCGGAGCACGCCGTGCTCGTCGAGCGCGTGCCGCAGCTCGAGGCGTATGCCGTCCGGCGAGGTCGCGCGCGTCACGAGGGCTGACCCCTCGGCCACGCAGGACACCTCGTGCCAGCGGACCGCGCCGGCGCCACCGGCCCGGTGGCCGGACCAGCCCGGCGTGCCCGACCAGCCGTCGGCCTCCCCCGGCAGGACCGTGAGTGGCCAGGGCTCGTCGAGGGAGCTCGGCGGCCGGGGCGCCGTCGTGACCGCGGCCAGGGCGGCATACGTGCTCGCCCCGCCCTCGAGCACGGGACCCCAGTGGAGCACCTCGGGCAAACCCGAGCCGCCGGGGCGCGGCTCGAGCACGAGCGCGGTCCCGGCGGACTCGAGGTGGACGATGGACTGGTCGTTCAGGTCGGTCACGTCATCCCTTGGTCGCGCCGAGCGTCAGGCCCGCCACGAAGTGTCGTTGGAGCACGAAGAAGATCACCAGGGTGGGGATCGCGATGATCATCGACCCTGCCGCAACGAGGTTGTTGTCGGTGAAGAACTGTCCCCGGAGGTTGTTGAGCGAGCTCGTCACCGGGTACTTGTCGCCCTGCTGGAGCAGGACCGTGGCCCAGAAGAACTCGTTGTAGATCCACGTCGTCTGCAGCACCGCCAGCGCGGCCAGGGCCGGACGGCAGAGCGGCAGGGTGATCTGGAAGAACTGCCGCGTCACGCTCGCGCCGTCGATGACGGCCGACTCGTAGAGCTCCTTGGGCAGCGCCTTCATGTAGTTGCTCAGCACGAAGGCGCAGAAGCCCGTCTGGAAGGCGACGTTGACGAGGATGAGGCCCTGGAAGCTGTTGAGCAGCGTCCCGGACTCGCTGAACCAGAACGGCACCTCGATGGCGCGGAACATCCGGTAGACCGGGATGAGCAGCGCCTGCGGGGGCAGCAGGTTCGCCGCCATGAAGAAGCCGAGGAGCGCGAGGTTGATCTTCCACGAGAAGCGCGCGACGACGAAGGCGACGCAGGCCGAGAGGAAGAGCGTCAGCAGCACGGCCGGGACAGTGATGATGAAGGAGTTCCAGAAGTGCAGGCCGAAGTCTCCCTGCGCCCAGGCGTTCTTGTAGTTGTCGAGCGTGAACCCGCCCCACGAGATGTAGCCGTTCTTGGCGGTGTACGCGTAGTCGCGGAACGAGTTCACGAGCGCGAGCAGCAGCGGGAAGAGCCAGATCAGCGAGACGAGCGTCAGCACGACGGGCAGGAACCAGCGGCGCCCGGACTGCGGGCCGCCCTCGCGGGGCTTGAGCAGCGCCTGCGTCCCGTCCTTGACCGGGTCGGCAGTGAGGGACATGTCAGTCCTCCTTCATGGCGATGCGCAGGTAGATGAAGACGAGCACGCTGGAGATGGCGAGCATGATCGTCGCGAGCGCCGAGCCGAAGCCGATGCGGCTCGCCTCCCCGACGACGTTCTGGGTGACGAGGGTCGAGATGAGCTCGAGCCCGTTGCGGCCCTTGTTGATGACCCACACGAGGTCGAAGGCGCGCAGCGACTCGATGAAGGTGACGACGAGGACGATGATGTTGATCGGTCGCATCACCGGGAAGACGACCCGGAAGAACGTCGTCGTCTCGCTCGCACCGTCGATCTTGGCCGCCTCGCGCAGCGAGGGGTCGACGCCCTTGAGGCCGGCCAGGTAGAGCAGCATGATGTAGCCGGAGTGGCGCCAGGTCGCCGCGACGAGGGCCGCCCACAGGTTGACGCTCGGGTCGCCGTACCAGTCGGTCGTGCCACCCGTGATCGCGTTGAGCAGGCCCTGGTCGCGCGAGTAGATCAGCTGCCAGATGAAGCCGATGAGCGCCAGGGACAGCACCACCGGGAGATAGATGCTCGTCTGGTAGAAGCGCGTGCCCGCCACGCCGCGGTCGACGAGGATCGCGAAGAGCATGCCGAGCGGCGTCGCGATGAAGAACATCACCGCCAGCCAGATGAGGTTGTGCTGGATCGCCGGCCAGAACGGCGGATAGATCGTCGCGATGTCCCGGTAGTTCTGCAGCCCGACCGACTTGATGTCGGAGAGCGGCCCGATCCCGTCCCAGTTGGTGAAGGAGAGCAGGACCGAGCCGATCGCCGGAATCCAGACGAGCCAGAGGACCAAGAGGGTCGGCACGACGACCATGAGCCCGACGACGATCTTGTCGCGTCCGGAGAGCTGGTCGATGCCTCTGTACCTGCGCTTGCTCGCCATGATGACTCGCCTCTCGTCAGGAACCGAAGATGCTCTTCTTCTGGGCCTGGATGCTGGTGCACAGGCCGTCGATGTCCTTCGGGTTCTTGATGAAGCTCTGGATCGCGGGGATCATCACGGTCGACGCGAAGTCGGGACGCGTGTCGCGGTCCATGAACTGGGTGATGGACTTGGCGGACTTGACGAACTCGGCGGACTTCTTCTGCAGGGCCGTGTAGCCGCTCGTGTCGGCCTTGTCGTTCGTCGCGATGACGCTCGGGTCGGCCTTGAGCGCGAGGAGCTGGGCCTCGGGCTGCGAGATGTACTCGAGCAGCTTCTTGGCGGCGCCCTCGTTCTTGGGACGGGCGCTCATCATGTAGCCGTCGATCGGTGCCTCGACGGCGTCGGTGCCGATCGTCGAGTCGATCTCCGGGAAGCCGAAGAAGTCGAGGTCGTCCTGCTCGGCGCCCTTGGTGAACTGCTGGGCGAGGAACGAGCCGAGGACGTACATGCCGGACTTCTTCTGCTGGAGCGACTGCGCCGCCTCCTGCCACGTGCGACCGAGGGAGTCGGACTGGTGCAGGGGGAGGATGCCGGCCCAGGTGTCGAAGACCTTCTTGACCTTGGGGCTGGTCCAGTCCTCCTTGCCGGCCATCAGGCTGACGTGGAAGTCGTAGCCGTTGACGCGCAGGTTGATCTGGTCGAACGTGCCCATGGCGGGCCAGCCGTCCTTGTCGCCGAAGGCGATCGGGTCGAGGCCGTCCTTCTTCATCTGGGCGCCGAGGGCGTTGAGGTCGTCGAGGGTCTTGGGGACCTGGTAGCCCTTGTCCTTGAAGACGCTCTTGCGGTAGAAGACCGCCCAGGGGTAGTTCGTCATGGGCACGAAGTACTGCTTGCCGTCGGCGCCGGTCGACGCCTTCTTCAGCGCGTCGCTCATGCCGGTGATGTTCTTCCACACGTCGGAGATGTCCCCGGCGAGGCCCTTCTCGGCGAAGAACTGCATGCGGTAGCCGGCGAACCACGTGAAGACGTCGTCGGGCGAGCCCTGCAGGTAGTTGTTGATGTTCTCCTGGAAGGAGTTGTGGTCGACGGTGTTGATCTTGACCGTCGTGCCCGAGTTCGCCTTGGCGAAGGCGTCCATCACCGACTGGACGGCGGCCTTCGGCACGGCGTCCGACTGGTTGGAGCCGACGGTGACGGTGCCGGAGACGGCGCCGGTCGGGACGCCGGAGCTGCTCGTGCTGCCCGAGCTGCAGGCGGCGAGGCCGCCGGCTCCGAGCAGCGCGCCGACGCCGAGGGCGCCGCGCAGCAGGGTCCGGCGGTCGACGCCGCGGACGGAGGGGGGAACCATGCGGGCCAGGTACTCGGCCTCGTTCGAGGGGCGGGTCATTGCGGTCTCCTTTGACGCTGTGCCGGGTTCGTTGTCGGGCGAAGGAGACAGAGTCGAACATCCGTCACCAGAAACCTCCAACAACAAACAGAGGATGTCGGCGGACAGAGGCCCTGTCAAGGGATTCGTCGAGACCCGTGTGGGTCCGCGACCGAACCGAGACCAACCGGTGGGACCAGCCTTCGGATTTACACCGTTGTAAACGAGATTCGTGCGCAAACAGGACGCTCGCGAGCCCCCAGGAGCAGCTACGCCCCGGCCGGGTCACCCCCTGACCGACCCGTGGGACGCCGCGACGGGCCGTCACACCCACCCTCGCGAGAGCCGTGACGAATGTGTTTGAAAATGTTGACATCGAGCGGAGCGAGGCGACACCCTGTGTCCCATGCGCTCATGGCCGACGAAGACCCTGGCACTCGGTGGCGACTACAACCCGGAGCAGTGGCCACGCCCTGTCTGGGACGAGGACGTCGAGCTGATGCAGCGCGCCAACATCTCGTTCGTCAGCCTCGGCATCTTCTCGTGGAGCTGGCTCGAGCCGGCCAAGGGCGAGTACGAGTTCGAGTGGCTCGACACGATCCTCGACAAGCTCCACGCGGGCGGCATCGCCGTCGACCTCGCGACCGCGACCGCGACGCCGCCGCCGTGGCTCTCGGCCGCGCACCCCGAGATCCTGCCCGTCGACGTCGACGGGCACACGCTCTGGCCGGGCAGCCGCCAGACGTGGTGCCCCACCTCCCCCGTCTTCCGCGAGTACGCCGTGGCCCTGACGCGGCAGCTCGCCACGCGCTACCACGAGCACCCGGCCCTGGCGATGTGGCACGTCTCCAACGAGTACGCCTGCCACAACCTGCCCTGCTACTGCGACGAGTGCGCGCGTCACTTCCGCACCTGGCTGCAGCGCCGCTACTCCGGCCTCGACGTCCTCAACGACGCGTGGGGCACGGCCTTCTGGAGCCAGCGCTACACCGACTGGGAGCAGATCCTGCCGCCGCGCCGGTCGACGACCTTCAACAACCCGACGCACGTGCTCGACTACAAGCGCTTCAGCTCCGACGCGCTGCTCGAGCACATGCGTGCCGAACGCGCCGTCCTCGACGAGCTCTCCCCCGGCGTCCCCGTGACGACGAACTTCATGACGCTCGACCACTTCCGCCACCTCGACTACACGCAATGGACGCCCACTGTCGACGTCGTCAGCACCGACCACTACATCGTCGACTCCCTCCAGCACCCGCGCGCCGAGCTCGCCTACAGCGGTGACCTGACCCGCGGCCTCGCGGGCGGGGCGCCGTGGATGCTGATGGAGCACTCGACGAGCGCCGTCAACTGGCAGCCGACCAACCACGCCAAGGACTTCGGGCAGACCATCCGCGACGCGCTCGCGCACGTGGCCCGCGGCGCCGACACCATCGGCTGGTTCCAGTGGCGCCAGTCCCGTGCCGGCTCGGAGAAGTTCCACAGCGCCGTCGTGCCGCACGCCGGGGCCGACAGCGCGCGCTTCCGCGAGGTCGAGGAGCTCGGCCGCATCGCCGGCCGTCTCGGCGAGCTCGTCGGCAGCCGGGTCGAGTCGCGCGTCGCGATCCTCCATGACTACCAGGCGATCTGGGCCGCCGAGGGCCCGTGCATGCCGAGCTCCGAGCTCGATGCGCTGACGGCCGCGCAGGCGATCCACCGGGCGCTACACGACCGCGGGGTCACGGCCGACGTCGTGCACCCCTCGGCCGACCTCACGGCATACGCCCTCGTCGTCGTGCCGCAGCTCTACCTCGTCACCGACGAGCACGCCGCCCGCATCGCGGCCGCGGCCGCGGCGGGCGCCGAGGTGCTCGTCACCTACTTTTCGGGCATCAGCGACGAGAACGACCACGTCCGGCTCGGCGGCTACCCGGGCGCGTTCCGCGACCTGCTCGGCGTCCGCGTCGAGGAGTTCTTCCCCCTCGGCCCGGGCGGCACCGTCGCCCTGTCCGACGGCGGGGGCACCTGGTGGAGCGAGGACGTGACCGCGCTTCCCGGCACCGACGTGCTGCGGACGTATGCCGCCGGCCCCCTCGCCGGTCGCCCTGCCGTCACGCGCCGCGCTGGCGAGGGAGACGCCGGATCCGCTTGGTACGTCAGCACGCTCCCGGACGACGCGACCCTGGCCACGCTGCTCGACGACGTGCTGGCCGCTGCCGGTGTCGAGCCGGCCGTGGCCGACCTCCCCCGGGGTGTCGAGACGACCCGACGCAGCGACGGCACGACGTCCTGGCTGTTCCTGCTCAACCACACCGATGCGGAGCACACGGTCGACGCGACTGGGTACGACCTCGTGGCGGACGCCCCTGTCGACGGCCAGGTCCGCCTCGCCCCCGGTGGCGTGGCCGTGCTCAGGGAGGACTGACGATGCTCGCCAGCCAGCGCCGCTCCGTCATCCTCGAGCTCGTCGAGGAGTCGGGCGCGGTCAAGGTCTCCGACCTCGTGGAGCGGCTCGGCGTGTCCGACATGACGATCCGGCGCGACATCGAGCGGCTGTCGAGCGACGGGCTGCTCGAGCGCGTGCACGGCGGCGCACTCGCGCTCGGGGACACCCGCAGCAGCGAGGAGCCGGGCTTCTCGGCGAAGTCGCTGCTGCAGCGGGCCCAGAAGCAGGCCATCGCGCGGGCGGCCGCGCAGCGCGTCGAGGTCGGCAGCGCCATCGGCATCTCGGCCGGCACGACGACCTACGAGCTGGCCCGGGCCGTCAAGGACATCCCGAAGCTGACGGTCGTCACCAACTCGGTCCCCGTCGCGCAGCTGCTCCACGAGTCGGGCGCGCCGGGCCAGACGGTCGTGCTGACCGGTGGCGTGCGCACCCCGTCCGACGCGCTCGTCGGACCCGTCGCCGTCTCGGCGCTGCGCTCGCTCCACGTCGACCTGCTCTTCCTCGGCGCCCACGGCGTCGACGACCGCACCGGCCTGACCACACCCAACCTCGTCGAGTCCGAGACCAACCGGGCCCTCGTCGGGTCGGCGCGGCACGTGTGCCTGCTCGCCGACTCGTCCAAGTGGGGCACCGTCGGGCTCAGCACCTTCGCCGACCTCGGCGACGTCGACCTGTTCGTCACCGACGACGCCTTCCCGGAGCGCGCCCGCGCCGCCGTGCGTGAGGCCGTCGGCTCCCTCGAGATCGCGGAGGCATGATGTCCACGCCCAGCCGGACCAGCATCCGCTTCACGTCGAGGAGCCTCGCCGACGGACGCGAGATCATCTACGTCGACGAGCCCGGGACACCCGAGCGCACGGCCGAGGACCCCCGCCCGGTCGAGCCGCGGGTCCAGTCGGGCGAGCTGCGCCACGACGCGCTCGTCGACGACTGGGTGGCCGTCGCCGCCCACCGCCAGCATCGCACCTTCATGCCGCCCAAGGACGAGTGCCCGCTCTGCCCGGCCGGGCACGGCTCCGTCCCGTCCGAGATCCCCGAGAGCGACTACCAGGTCGTCGTCTTCGAGAACCGCTTCCCGTCGTATGCGGTCACCTCCGTCGGCGCCGACGTCCCCGACCCCACGGGGATCTTCGGCACCCGTCCGGCCATCGGCCGCTGCGAGGTCGTCTGCTTCACGAGCGACCACGAGTCCTCCTTC
The DNA here is from genome assembly GCF_039532035.1 of Terrabacter carboxydivorans. NCBI lineage: Bacteria > Bacillati > Actinomycetota > Actinomycetes > Micrococcales > Intrasporangiaceae > Terrabacter > Terrabacter carboxydivorans. Next base: position 189,567 of record NZ_BAAARE010000007.1, read on the forward strand.
AAGGACCTGCCGGTCGAGCGGGTGCGCACCGTCATCGACACGTGGGCCCAGCGCACCGAGGCGCTCGGGGCGATCCCGGGTGTCGAGCACGTCTTCGCCTTCGAGAACCGCGGCAAGGAGATCGGCGTCACCCTGCCGCACCCGCACGGCCAGATCTACGCCTACCCCTACGTGCCCGACCGGACCAAGGCCCTGCTCGAGGCGGCCCGCCGCCACCACGAACGCACCGGCCGGCTGCTCGGTGCCGACATCCTCGCCGCCGAGCGGGCCGACGGCTCCAGGGTCGTCGTCTCGGGGACGCACTGGACGGCATACGTCCCCTTCGCCGCGCGCTGGCCGGTCGAGGTGCACCTCGCCCCGCACCGCGACGTTCCCGACCTCGTCGCCCTGGACGACGACGAGCGCGACGAGCTGGCCGTGATCTACCGCGACCTGCTCGGCCGGCTCGACCGCTACCACGTCGCCGAGGACGGCTCTCCGGTGAGGCTGCCCTACATCGCCGCCTGGCAGCAGGCCCCGGCCCGCGTCGGGCGCGACGTGTCGCGGCTGCACCTGCAGCTGATGTCGGTGCTGCGCGGACCCGGGCGCCTGAAGTTCCTCGCCGGCTCCGAGTCCGGCGTCGGCGGGTGGGTCAACGACGTCGCCCCCGAGAAGGCCGCCGCCCGCCTGCGGGAGGTCGCCCCGTGAGCGAGCGCACCCCGGACGAGGTGGTCGCCGCGGTGTCGTCCGCCTTCGAGCAGGCCTTCGGCGCGGCTCCTGCGGGCGTCTGGTCGGCGCCCGGCCGCGTCAACCTCATCGGCGAGCACACCGACTACAACGGCGGCCTCTGCCTGCCGATCGCCCTGCCGCACCGCACGTATGCCGCCGTGTCCCGACGCGACGACGACGTCCTGCGCATGGCGTCGGCCCAGCAGGACGGCGTCGTCGAGGTCGCCCTCGACGACATCTCGCCCGAGCAGCCCGGCGGCTGGGGCTCCTACGTCGCGGGCGTGCTGTGGGCGCTGCGGCGCGACGGCCTGCCAGTGCGTGGCCTCGACGTGCTCGTCGACTCGACGGTGCCGCTCGGCGCGGGGCTGTCGAGCTCGGCGGCGCTGGAGTGCGCCGTCGCCGCGGCCGCGAGCGACCTCTTCGGCCTCGACCTGCTCGGCACCGCCGAGGGGCGGGCCCGGCTCGCAGCGCGCTGCGTCGAGGCCGAGAACGTCATCGCCGGGGCGCCGACCGGCGGCATGGACCAGTCCGCCTCGCTGCTCTGTGACGAGGCTGCCGCGCTGCTGCTCGACTGCCGCTCGGGCGAGACCCGCCAGGTGCCCTTCGACCTCGACGCCGCCGGCTACGTCCTGCTCGTCACCGACACCAGGGCCGAGCACGCGCTCGTCGACGGGCAGTACGCCGCCCGCCGCGACGCCTGCGAGGCCGCGGCACACGACCTCGGGGTCGACACGCTGCGGGAGATCGACCCGTCCGGGCTCGACGCCGCGCTGGAGCGGCTGGGCTCCGACGAGGTGCGCCGGCGGGTGCGCCACGTCGTCACGGAGATCGAGCGGGTGACGCAGGCGGTCGCCGCGCTGGAGGCCGGTGACCTCGACGAGGTCGGCCGGCTCTTCGACGCCTCCCACGCCTCGCTGCGCGACGACTACGAGGTCTCGTGCGACGAGCTCGACGTCGCGACGGCGACCGCACGGTCGCAGGGGGCTCTCGGCGCCCGCATGACCGGCGGCGGGTTCGGCGGCTCGTGCATCGCCATCGTGCGCGCGTCGGAGGCCGACGCCGTGGCCGACGCGATCGCGGCGGCCTTCGCCGGGGCCGGCTTCACGGCGCCGGCGTCCTTCACCGTCACCGCCTCGGGCCCCGCCCACCGGGACGCCTGACGTCCGGAAGTGGGCACTCGACGACACGCCCGTCGAGTGCCCACTTCCCGACGCGCCACGACTGCTCCCACGCCGGACGACTGCTCTCCCGGTGACCGAGTGACACGGCATACCGGAGCAGTCGACCGGGGGCTGGGCACTCGGGCGCGGACGGAGCAGTCGACCGCGGAAAGGGCAGTCGGACGCCGACGTGGCAGCCGGACGACTGCTCTCCCGCTGACCGACTGACACGGCATACCGCGGCAGTCGACCGGGGGCCGGGCACTCGGACGCAGGCCGAGCAGTCGACCGCGGAAAGGGCAGCCGGACGCCGACGTGGCCGGGGGCGAGGGGCACGCGGCCCCGGTCCACGTCGAAGCGGCCGCGCGGGCTCGCGCACTCACTAGGGTGCGGGCATGACCTCGGCGACGACGCCGGCCCCGAGCCCACACTCGAGCCCGCCCCTGCCCGCCTCGGTGCGCCGCGGCTACGGCCTGGGCTCCGTGGCGACGGGGTCGTTCGGCACCGTGCCAGGACTGCTCCTGCTCCCCTACCTGACCGACCGGCTCGGGGTGCCGGCTGCGGCGGCCGGCGTCATCGTCTTCGCCCCCAAGGCGTGGGACGTCGTGCTCAACCCGGTCGCAGGCCGCATCAGCGACCGGTCGACCCACCCCGACGGACGGCGCCGGCCGTTCCTCATCCGCGCCGGGCTGCTCCTCGCCGCGGCCTTCGCGCTGCTCTTCCTCGGCCCGACCTCGCCGCAGTGGCTCGCCGCGGGTTGGGTCGCTGTCGCCTACCTCGCCTGCGCCACGGCCTACAGCTTCTTCCAGGTGCCCTACGTCGCCATGCCGGCCGAGATCACCGACGACTACGACGAGCGCACCCGGCTCATGACGTGGCGCGTCGCGATCCTCGCCCTGGCGATCCTCGTCAGCGGCGGAGCCTCACCGGCCATCCGCGACGCGCTCGGGCCCGACTGGGGCTACCGCGCCGTCGGCTTCTTCGTCGCTGCCCTCATCGCGCTCGGCGCCTGGGCCGCGTGGAGGGGCACGCGCTCGGCCCGCGTGGTCACCGGTGTCGCGACGAGCGCGACCTTCGGCGACCAGCTGCGGATCATCCGCTCCGACAGGCCCTTTCGGCTCCTGCTGACAACCTTCGTGCTGCAGGCCCTGGCGACGGGCGCCATGCTCGCCGGTGTCGACTACGTCGCACGGTGGATCATCGGGACGCCGCTCTCGGCGACGCTGCTCTTCGTCTGCTTCGTCGCGCCGGCCCTCGTCGTGACCCCGCTGTGGCAGCGCTTCGGCACGGCCAGGGACAAGAAGACGGGCTACGTCATCGCCTCCGTGCTGCTCGGCGGCGGGGCGCTCGCCCTCGTGCTGCTGCGCTCGCTCCCCGAGGCGGCCGTCTACGCATGCGTCGCCGTCGTCGGCATCGGCTACGCCGGGGCGCAGATGTTCCCGCTCGCGATGCTCGCCGACGTGGCGAGCCGCACCGCCGAGGCCCGCACCCGCGTCGGGCTCTACACCGGCGTCTGGACCGCGGGCGAGACGCTGGGCCTCGCCCTCGGACCGGCCGCGTATGCCGGGGTGCTGGCTCTCGGCGGTTACGAGTCCTCGGGCGCCGGCTGGGTCGCGGTCCAGGGCGATCGCACCCTGACCGCCATCGCGCTCGGCTTCTCGCTCGTACCGGCCGTCCTCGTCGCCGTCTCGCTGCTGGCCCTGCGCACCTTCACCCTCGCCCCACCCTCCGCCGGGTCGATGTATCTGCGCGGCCCAGGGGCCGCGCGGATACATCGACCCGAGGGTGGCAGCAGCAGCGGAAGCAGGACCAGAAGCAGCACCGGCACCACCGACGACGAGATCGATGACGAGGACGAGCGATGACGACGATGGACCACGACGAGATCCGCTCTGCCCTGACGGCGATGCGCACCCGCGACCTGCCGACCCACGGCGGCCGCACCCTCGCCTACGTCTACGACTCGGGCCTGGCGTCCGCCGACGCCATCGGGCGCGAAGCCCTGGCGGCGTTCGCCTCGACCAACGGCCTCGACCCGACCGCCTTCCCGTCGCTGCTCCAGATGGAGAACGCCCTCGTCGGCATCGCCGGCCGGCTCGTCGACGCCCCCGAGGGTTTCGCCGGCGTCGTCACCTCCGGCGGCACCGAGTCGATCCTGCTCGCGGTGCTCGCGGCCAGGGACGCACGCCCCGACATCGCGACTCCGCGCATGGTCCTGCCGACGACCGCCCACGCCGCCTTCCACAAGGCCGCGCACTGGCTGCAGGTCGAGCCGGTCCTCGTCGACGTCGACCCCGTGACCAAGCGGGCCGACCCCGGCGCGATGGCTGCCGCGATCGACGACCGGACCGTGCTCGTCGTCGCCTCGGCCCCCTCCTACGCCCACGGCGTCATCGACCCCGTGGAGCCGATCGCCGCGGCCGCTGCGGCTGCCGGGGTGCGCTGCCACGTCGACGCCTGCATCGGCGGCTGGGTGCTGCCGCACCTGCGCGCGTCCGAGCCGGACCTGCCCGCCTGGACGTTCGCCGTGGACGGTGTCACGAGCCTGTCGCTCGACCTGCACAAGTACGCCTACACGCCCAAGGGCGTCTCGGTGCTGCTGCACGCCTCGGCCGACCTGCGACGCACCCACCTCTTCGCCTCGGCCCGCTGGCCGGGCTACACGATGCTCAACACCACTGCGCAGTCGACGAAGTCGGGCGGTCCGGTGGCAGCCGCCTGGGCGGTCGTGCACCACATCGGCGCCGACCGCTACGCCTCGCTCGCGAGGGACGCGCGCACGGCGACGCTCGACCTCGCGGCCGCGGTGGACGGCATACCTGGGCTGTCGGTGGCGGCGCACCCCGACTCCACCCTGCTCTCGCTCGTCACCGACGACACGTGCGACGTCTTCACCATCAGCGACGAGATGTTCGACCGGGGCTGGTTCGTGCAGCCGCAGATGCGCTTCCGCGACCTGCCCGCCACGCTGCACCTGACCTTCAGCGCCGCGACGGCCGCGTCGTCCGAGCTCATCGCCTCGGACCTGGCCGAAGCCACTGCGGCGGCGCAGTCGTCCGGGCCGGCCAGGCCGGCACCCGAGCTCGTCGCGATGGCGGCGGCGATCGACCCGGCCAGCCTCGACGAGGCGACGTTCACGGCCCTGCTCGGCGCGGCCGGACTGGCCGGTGGTGACGGCCGGCTCGAGCTGCCCCAGCGGATGGCGCCGGTCAACGCGCTGCTCGACGCGCTGCCACCCGAGCTGCGCGAGGCGCTGCTGCTCGGGGTCATCGACCGGCTCGCCCGACCGGCACCACCGGCCCCACCGGCGCCGTCCCACTGACCGACCCCGAGCGACCGCTCCGACCGACTGCCCCCGCGCCCGACGACTGCTCTCCCGGTGACCGACTGCCACGGCATACCAAAGCAATCGCACGGTCGCAGAGCACTCAGTCCCAGAGAACTCGGTCGCAGAGCGGTCGGTCGCACGCCGCCCACCGGCCCCACGCGTGATCTAGCATCCGGCCATGACGCGCACACAGGGGATCGCAGGACGGATGGTCGGAACCGCCGTGGCAGCAGGTCTGCTCGCGGGCTGCACGGCCGGCGCGACCACGGCCCCGCCCGACGGCCCGGGCCCCACGCCGTCGACCGCCGCCGCCACACCCGGGGATCCGGCGACCACGCTCGCCTGCGACGCGGCCCCCAAGGCGCTCGTCGACCGGGCCGCGGCGTCGATCGCCGCCCACCCGGGCACGATCACAGCGTCGACCTACGTCTTCGCCGCGACGACGGCGACCGGTGACTGGTACGTCCTCGGCGTCGACCGCACCTACGTGCACGACGACGGCACCCCCGCGTCGGGACCGGAGGGCGACCACTCCCGGTCGCTCGCCCTCACCAACCTGGCCCCGAAGACGGGCGAGAACGTGGCGATGATCCCGCTGAGCGTTGCCGTGTCGGACAAGACGCCGGTCAGCTGGGAGCTCGTCTCGTGGACCGGCGACACCCTTGCCGCCGGACGCCGGGCCGCGGACCGCGCCATGGCGTGCCTCGACGCGCAGCGCCAGGCCTGACCGGCGTCACCGGCCTCGCCACGGCATGGCGAAGGGCGGGCACCGTGTGGTGCCCGCCCTCGTCGTGTCGGTGTCGCTCAGGCCGGGAGGATGAGTCCCTTGGTGGCCTTGGCGCGCTCGAGGCGAGCGGCGACGTCCTCCCAGTTGACGACGTTCCACCAGGCCTTGACGTAGTCGGCCTTGACGTTCTCGTACTGCAGGTAGAAGGCGTGCTCCCACATGTCGAGCTGGAGCAGCGGGATCTGACCGACGGGGATGTTGCCCTGCTGGTCGAACAGCTGCATGATGTGCGGTCGCTCGGCGATGGTGTCCCAGGCGAGGATCGACCAGCCGGAGCCCTGGATCGCGTTGGCGTTGGCGTTGAAGTGCGCCTGGAACTTCTCGAAGCCGCCGAAGTACTCGGTGATCGCAGCGGCGACCTCACCCTCGGGCTGGCCACCACCGTCGGGGCTCATGTTCTTCCAGAAGACGGAGTGGTTCGTGTGTCCGCCGAGGTGGAAGGCGAGGTTCTTCTCCACACCGTTGAGGGCGGCGTAGTCGCCCGACTCGCGCAGCTCCTCCAGCTTCGTGACGGCGGCGTTGGCGCCGTCGACGTAGGCCTTGTGGTGCTTGCTGTGGTGCAGCTCCATGATGCGAGCGCTGATGTGGGGCTCGAGGGCGGCGTAGTCGTAGTCGAGCTCGGGAAGCGTGTAAGCCACTTGTCGTTCCTTTCTGGAGACCATCCGGCTCCGTCCACTCTATGCCGCGCCGTCGGGGCGCAGACAGGGGTGTCCGTGAGCAGGGCTGTGGGTCACGTACCCACTTCGGCCAGCCTCCGACTTCAACCTCGGTTGAGGTCAAATCGCCTCGGGCTCAGGCGTCGTGGCGGCCGAGGTAGGTCGCGAGCGTTTCGACGACGAGGCGGTGGTCCTCGCGCTGGGGCAGACCGGAGACGGCGATCGTGCCGATGCAGCCGACGTCGCGGACGATGACGGGGAACGCGCCGCCGTGCGCGGCGTAGCGGGACGGGTCGAGGCGCGAGCTGTCCTCGAAGGTCTTGCCGCCGGCACGGAACTCCTCACCGACGTAGAGCGAGGAGTGGCCGTAGCGGTCGACGACGGCGCTCTTGCGCTCGAGCCAGCCGTCGTTGTCGGCGGAGGCGCCCGGCAGGGCGGCGTGGAAGAGCCGCTGGCCGTTGCGACGGATCGAGATCGCCACGGGCAGCCCTGCGGCGCTTGCCGCGTCGCGCAGTGCGACACCCACCGCCCAGGCCGTGTCGTCGTCGAAGCGGTCGAAGACGAGGGTGGACTCCTGGGCGGCGAGGTCGTCGAGCGTGGGGTTCTGGGTCACCGCCCGATTGTCCACCTCAGCGCGCCGGACGCGCCACGCCTGTCACGCGAAGCCGAGCAGGTCGCGCACGTCGTCGGCCGTGATGGCCCCCGAGAGCGAGCCGCCCTCGTCGACGACCCGCTGGAAGAGGTCGCGCTTGCGCTCCTGGAGCTTGACGACCTTCTCCTCGATGGTGCCGGCCGAGACGAGGCGGTAGACGGTGACCGGACGGTTCTGCCCGATGCGGTGCGCGCGGTCGATGGCCTGCGCCTCGGCGGCGGGGTTCCACCACGGGTCGAGGACGTAGACGTAGTCGGCCTCGGTCAGCGTCAGCCCGAACCCGCCGGCCTTGAGGCTGATGAGGAAGGCCACCGCGTCGCCCTCGCGGAAGCCGCGGACGACGGACTGCCGGTCGGTGGTCGACCCGTCGAGGTATGCCGTGTGGAGCCCCGCGCGCGTCAGCGCGGCCTCGACGATGCGCAGGAAGCCGGTGAACTGGCTGAAGACGAGGGCCCGGTGGCCCTCGGCGGCGAGCTCGCGCAGCTGGTCGACGAGGAAGTCGATCTTGGCGGCCGTCGCCTTGCCACCGTGGACCTCGTCGACGAGCACCGGGTCGAGGGCGAGCTGGCGCAGCCGGGTCAGCGACGCGAGGATCGCGACGCGGTTGGCCTCGGGGTCGTCGAGCAGGCCGAGGACGCGCTGCCGCTCGCGCTGGAGGTGCTGGTCGTAGATGTGGCGGTGGACCGGGTGCGGGTCGAGCGCCATGACCTGGATCTGCTTGGGCGGCAGGTCGACCGCCACCTGCTCCTTGGTGCGGCGCAGCATCAGTGGCCGGATGCGCCGACGCAGCAGGTCGAGCAGCTCGGGCCGCTCGCCCGACTCGATGGGCTTGCGGTAGTTCTTCGTGAAGACGTCGGGACGCGGATAGAGCCCGGGCGCCGTCAGCGAGAGCAGCGACCACAGGTCCATGAGGGAGTTCTCGAGCGGGGTGCCGGTGACCGCGACGGTGAAGGGCGCCCCGAGCCGTCGGACCGCGACGTGCGTCTTGGCCTGGCGGTTCTTGACGAACTGGGCCTCGTCGAGGACGACGCCACCCCAGCGCACGGCGTGGAAGGCGGCGTCGTCGAGGCGCAGCACGGCATACGAGGTGATGACGACCTCGGCGTCCGCCACGGTCTCGGCGAGCGGCACGCCACGCTTGCGCTCGGTCGAGGTGACGGCGACCGCGCGCAGGTGCGGGGCGAAGGTCTCGAGCTCGCCCATCCACGTGCCGACGACGCTCGTCGGCGCGACGACGAGGACCGGCCCGCGGGCGTCGGGGCCGCGGTCACCGAGCTCGCCCAGGTCGTGCGCGCGCACGAGGGCCGCGATGACCTGGAGCGTCTTGCCGAGGCCCATGTCGTCGGCGAGGATGCCGCCGATGCGGGCGTCCCACAGGCGGGCGAGCCAGCGGTAGCCGTCGAGCTGGTAGGGCCGCAGCGTCGCCCGCAGGTCGGGCGGCACGTCGGCGAGCGGGCCGGACTCGAGCGAGCCGAGCGCCTCGACGTTGGCGGCCCACCGGGCGCTCTGCTCGTCGACGACACCGAGGGCCACGAGCTCGTCCCAGAGGTCGGCGTGGTGGGCGCTGAGGCGCAGGCCGCCGGTCTCGGGGTCGGCGATGTCGCGGGCCTCCTCGATCAGGGCGCGCAGCCGGTGCAGCTCGGGACGGTCGAGCCGGAAGAAGGCGCCGGAGTCGAGCAGCATGATGTCGTCGCCGCGGGCCAGCGCGCCGAAGAGCGGCTCGAACGGCACCTCCTCGCCGTCGACCTCGACGGAGACCCGCAGGTCGAACCAGTCGCCGGGCTCGGTGTTGCGGCGCTCGGCCTGCGCTCCGGCCCCGCCGGTCGCACCCGCTGCAGCAGCCGTCGCGTCGCTCGCGCCGAGGTGGACGACGGGGGCGGACGTCACCTCCTCGTAGGCCGGGAGGTCCTCGTCGACCTCGAGCGTGACGTGCTCGTCTGCCTCGAGCAGGGGCAGGGTGTCGACGACGAACCGCGCGGCGGCGAGACCGGTGAGCACGACCCGCGGCACGAGGTAGGCGTGGCCTCCGAGGTCGGCGCGCAGCGCCCCGGGCACCGAGCGCAGGGACGTGGCGGCCTGGACCGCGGCGGACTCGGCGTCGCGGTCACGGCCGCCGACCGTGCCGAACCGCGCGGTCGTGAAGGGGCGCGGCGTGCCGTCGTAGGCGTGGCCGAGGTCGAGCCGCAGCTCGCCGGGGACGTCGCTGACAACCCTGACGTGGACCGTGACGACCTCCGGCTCGGCCTCGGCGGGCAGCTCCGGCGCGGGCAGCGGGACCTCGGACCTGACCCGCAGCCGCTGCCGCAGCCCCGGGACGACCGAGCGCAGGAAGCGGCCACGCTCGTCAGCCGGGACGCGGAGCCCGGCGAGCGCCGAGGCGAGCGCCTCGGGGCTGAGGTCGAGCTCCTGGTCGAGGGGGACGAAGGTCAGCGAGCCGTCGTCGCCCTCGAACGCCACGGCGTGCACGGGGTCACCGAGGTAGAGGCGCTCGCCGGCGGCCTGCTCCGGCAGGCCCTCGATCTCGACGTCGAGGTCGAGGTCGCCGCTGCCGTCGGCGGCCCGCTTGACGAGCAGCACGAGGGAGGCCGCTTCGTCGGCGACGTGGACGGGTCCGGTGACACCCTCGCCCGGCAGCACCTCGATGCCGGCGAGGCGGGCCTCGCGCAGCAGCGGCCAGACGTCGGGGCTCGCGTCGAGCGAGAGCGGTGGCGTGGCGGAGAAGTACGTCGTGCCGCCCGACCCGTGCCGGGCGACGTCGTGCAGGCGTCCCATGATGCGCTCGTGCTCGGGCAGGAAGCGGATGCCCGGTCGCCACTGCGGCAGGGCGTCGTGCCACGACAGGGTGCGGTGCCACGTGCCGGCGCGCGTCCAGCGGGTCGGGCGCAGACCGTAGCTGAGCTCGGGCACGCCGCGGCGGCCGCGCGGGTCGCGGTAGACGGTGTCGACGAAGAGCCCCGCCGGCATGAGGTCGCCGCGAGGCTCGGGACGCTCGGCGACGGGCGCGGCCTCGACGGCCCGGGGCCGGACGTGGCCGAAGACGTCGGCCCAGTGCGGTGGCACGACGAGGGGCGCCGACTCGACCACGGCCTGCGCCTCGGCCCCCTCCCCGCCCTCCGCGCCCTCAGCGGGACGCGGCTCGACGACCCTCCCCTGGGCGACGTCGCGCGCGGTGAGCATCAGCGCGACGACGTGCTTGCAGTCGGCGGCGACCGGGCAGCTGCACCGGCCGCTCCACAGGTGCGAGCGTCCCTTCGGGTGCGGTCGCGCCTCGATGATCGTCTGGTAGGTCTCGCTGCCGCTGCCCTCGATCGTGCCGAGCAGCATCATCCCGTCGGGGCGCGTGGCGAGCGAGCGCACCCGGCGCTCGGCGGCATACGACCTCCCGCGGTCGAACGTGCGGGTGCCGACCTGCTGGGTGATGTCAGGGTCGGTGACGTCAGCCACCCACGTCGCCCGACCCACGCTCCATGCCACCCGAGAACTCTACGTTCGGCCACCGACAGCACCGCCCGTCGTCCACAGCGTCCCGCGTCACGGCATACCTCGTCGGGCAGGATGGGGCGCATGCCGAGCACGCCCGACCCCCGCGAGCTGACGCTCGCCGACTTCCCGGTCCACCGCCCCGTGACGACGCGGTGGTCCGACAACGACATGTACGGCCACCTCAACAACGCCGTCTACTACGAGCTGTTCGACTCGGCGATCAACGGCTGGCAGGCCGAGCACGTGACGATCGACCCGATGACCGACGCGACGCAGGGGGTCGTCGCGGAGTCCTCGTGCGCGTTCTACGCGGAGGTCGCCTTCCCCGCTCCCCTCGTCGTCGGCATCCGCGTCGCGCGCCTCGGCAACAGCAGCGTCACCTACCAGCTCGGCCTCTTCGTCGACCCCGAGCGCGCCGCCGTGCCCGACCCCGCCATCAAGGCGCTCGGCCACTGGGTGCACGTCGAGATCGACGCCGCGACCCGCCGGTCGACGCCGATCCCCGACCACCTGCGCGCCCTCATGGAGACGGCGGTGGTGGAGGCGGACACATGACCGACGCGCTCGACGAGACCTGGGAGGGGTGGACGGCGCGCATCGGCGCCGACCTCGACGCCCTGGCCGGGGACGACTGGATGACCTTCACCGTCCACGTGTCCTCGCAGGCCTCGCAGGCCTCGCAGGCCTCGGGCGCGTATGCCGGCACGCGGGCTCCGCGGGGCCGGCGCCGGTCGGGCGGGTGGCCGGGTGGCCGGTCGGGTCGCCCGGCGAGCGTGCCCGACGTCTTCGTCCAGGCGCGCCGGCTCGAGGGTGTGATCGCCGTGGAGTGCATCGGCGACACGGAGTTCGAGGGCCTGACCGACCTCACCCGAGACCAGCAGTCGGCCCTCGCCGGGCTGGGCTGGGAGCGGGAGGGGCGGGAGCCGGAGTTCAGCCGCACCTTCACCGACGGCGCGGCGGCGGCCGGTCTCGTGCACGCGAGCCTCACCGGGGTGCTGGGCGCCGGCACTCCGGCCGACGTCGACATCCGGCGCGCTCCCCGGCCCCCGGCCTGACCGAGCGTCCACGACGGACGGTGGAGCGCGCCGGTGCACGGGCTCGGCCGGTTCGCAGGTGGGCCGAGGCTGCACGGCGTACAGTGCCGCCACGCGACGCCGCCAAGGAGGATGCCGATGCCCAAGCGTTCCCACGACGGGACCCGCGCGGTCGCCTGGCTCGACGGGCCCGAGGAGCACGACTTCCCCGCCGCGAGCTCCTACCTCTCGCTCGTCGCCGGGGCGGCGGACATCGAGGCAGCCGAGGCCGCCTTCCGCTCGGCCACCTCGACGAAGTTCAAGGCCAAGGACATCCTGCGCGCGGCTCGCCTGGAGGTGCTCCCCGAGACCAACCCGCACGTTGCCTCCGACCTGGCCAAGGTGCGGGCGGGGCACGCCCTGTCGCCGGTGCTGCTCGTGCGCGGCGACCTGCGCACGGGTCGCCCGGCCCAGATCGCCGACGGCTACCACCGGGTGTGCGCCAGCTACCTCACTGACGAGAACACCGACATCCCGGTCCGCATCATCGACGTCCCCGAATCGCGCTGAGCCACCATGGGATTCGCCACGCTGGCCCTGATCAGCCTCGTCGCGATCCTCGGGCCGGTCCTGTCGCTCTCGCGGTGGCTGCACCTGCCCGTGGTCATCGGCGAGCTGCTCGTCGGCATCGTGCTCGGGCAGACCGGCCTGCGTCTGCTGCACCCGAGCGACCCGACGCTGGGCTTCCTCGGTGAGGTTGGCTTCGCCCTCGTCATGTTCGTCGCGGGCACCCATGTGCCGGTGCGCGACCCGGCCCTGCGCGCCGGCCTCCCCCGCGGCCTGACGAGGGCGGTCGCCGTGGGCCTGCTGTCGGTGCCGGCGGGGTGGGCCCTGGCCCACGTCTTCGGCACGGGTCACGCGGCGCTGTATGCCGTGCTGCTCGCGTCGTCGTCGGCGAGCCTCGTGCTCCCGGTGCTCGACGGCACTCCGGTGAGCGGGTCGATGATGGTGCAGCTATTGCCGCAGCTGGCCGTCGCCGACGCCGCCTGCATCGTGGCGCTCCCCCTCGCCATCGACCCGGTGCACGCCGGACGGGCCGTGGTCGGGGCGCTCGCGGTCATCGCCTGCGCCGGGCTGCTCTGGCTCCTGCTGCGGTGGTTCGTCGGGTCGGGGCGGGAGCGGCGGGTGCGGGAGGTGTCGCACGAGCGCAGCCTCGCCGTCGAGCTGCGGGCCTCGCTCGCGATCCTCTTCGGTCTCGCGGCGGTGGCCTCGGCCATGCACGTGTCGGTCATGCTGGCCGGCTTCGCCGCCGGCATCGCGCTCTCGGCGGTGGGCGAGCCGCGCCGCGTCGCCAAGCAGCTCTTCGCCGTGACCGAGGGCTTCTTCGCGCCGATCTTCTTCGTGTGGCTCGGCGCCTCGCTCGACCTGCGCGAGCTCGCCCAGCACCCGAGCGCCATCGTGCTGGGTCTCAGCCTCGGTGTCGTGGCGCTCCTCGTGCACGGCCTCATGGTGGTCACCGGCCAGCCGTGGCCTGCCGCCCTCATCACCGCGGCCCAGCTCGGGGTCCCGGTCGCGGCGGCGACCCTCGGCAGCACGCTCGGCCTGCTGAGCCCCGGGGAGGCGCCGGCGCTGCTCCTGGGTGCGCTCATCACGATCGCGGCGACGGCCGCCCTGTCCGGACGGGTCAAGACGCTGGCGGCGGCCGATGCTCCTACCGACACGTCTCCCACGACCGCGCCCACGTCCCCGCTCTCACCCCCGCCCGCGACACGGCCAACGACACCGTCCTCGTCGGCGCCCTCGACACCGCCCACGAAGGAGTCGACGGCAGGCCGATCGGGTCGGTCGGCACCGCCGGACCCGTCGGCGCCCGACCCGACCGCGTCCACTTCGAGCTCGGGCTGAGCCCCACCGGGATCAGCCGGCGAGGTGGGCCCACCGCTGGGAGAGCTCACGCCACGGCGCCGTGTCGACGACGCGGCCCCGGTCGAGGACGACCACACGGTCGGCCTGCGCGAGGGCGGCCGCCTTGCTCGTCGCCCCGATGACGGTGGCCCCTCCGGAGCGCAAGGCCGCCCAGAGCTCGATCTCGGTGGCGGCGTCGAGGGCCGAGGACACGTCGTCGGCCAGCAGCAGGTCGGCCTCGCAGGCCAGGGCCCGGGCGAGGGCCAGACGCTGGACCTGGCCGCCCGACAGGCGAACCCCGCGGTGACCGACGAGCGCCTCGGGGCCGCCGGCCTCGGTGACGTCGCGCTCCATGCGTGCCGTGGCGAGCGCCGGCTCGACGCGCCGGTCGGGGTGATCGAGGGCGATGTTGCCGATGAAGCTCCCGGAGAGCACCCGTGGCACCTGGGCGATGTGCGAGACCCTCCCGGGCCGCAGCTCGACCTCGGCGTCGGTCAGGGTGCGCCCGTTCCAGAGCACCTCACCGGTGTGGGAGGTGAGCCCGGCCAGCGACGAGAGCAGGCTGGACTTGCCCGAGCCGACCTGGCCGAGCAGGAGCACCAGCTCGCCCGCGTGCACGGTGAGGTCGACGTCCTGGACGCCGATCGTGCCGTCGTCGTGGACGGCGGTCAGTCCGCGCAGGTGCAGCGAGCGGAGCTGCTCGCGCGGTCCGGGCTCCGGGTCGTCGGCGGTGCCGTGCACGAGGTCCATGCCCGGGGGCAGGTCCATGAGGTCCCCGCCGCCTGCGAGCTCGCTCGTGGCGTTCATCCAGGCCCGCACGCCGGGGGCCTCGGTCACGACCGAGCCCGCGACGCGGCCGAACCAGTCGAAGCCGCTGACGGCGTTGGCGACGAGCAGCGTGATGGCGAGCGGCCACGTGCCGTGGAGGAAGCCCGCCCAGGCGGCGACGACGCCGCCCTGGACCATGACGACGGGCACGCCGTCGAGCAGGGCCTGGACCCGGTGCTCGCGCACCGCGGCGTCGACGCGTCCTCCGTCGACCTCGTGCAGGTGCCGGTGCACCTGTGGGGTGGCAGCGGCGAGCTTGACGGTGCGGATGGACTCGAGGGCCGAGACGAGCGAGCGGCCGAAGTCGGCGCGGGCCGTCGAGGCGGCGGCTGCCGAGCGGCCGGCGACGGGCCGCCCGAGCGTCGATGCCAGCGCCGAGGTGACCATGACGACGAGCAGGACGGCGCCGGCCAGCCAGGTGCCGGCGATGAGGGCGGTCAGCGAGGCGACGACGAGCCCGTTGGTGAAGTCGACCCAGCGGTCGGTGTAGCGGGCCAGGCGGTCGGCGTCCATCGTGCGGGCGACGACCTCGCCCGGTGGGGTGCGCACGAGCCGCCGCTGCGCGGTCTGGCCTGCGAGCACCGCGGCGCGGACCCGCAGCCGGACCTCGACCCACCAGTGCGGGTAGGAGCGGAAGGCCTGCGAGAGCAGCAGCGGACCGACGAGGAGCGAGGCGACGAGTGCCGCGGTGATCCAGCCGGGGTTCTCACCGCCCTGGAGACGGGTGACGACCAGCCCCCAGGTCCAGCCGGTGAGGGCGCCGAACGCGCCGGTCAGCGAGGCCGCGAGGAAGAGCGAGGCCCCGAGCAGGCCCCAGTGGGGCTGGATGCTCACGGCGTGCAGCACCTGACGGGCCAGGCTCGGGGTCGGGGCCAGCACCGGGAGCGGCGGCGGGGTGGTGCTGCGTCGCACCGAGCCGATCGCCGCGTCGTCGTGGTGGTGCTCCTCGACGGCGACCTCGTGGGCGGCGGCCTCGAGCAGGCGGCGGAAGGGGCCGTCGGTGGCGGCCAGCCGGTCGCGAGGCCCGTGCTGGACGACGCGACCCGACTCGAGGACGGCCACCTGCTCGGCGCGCTCGGTCGTCGACAGGCGGTGGGCGACGAGGATGCCGGTGCGTCCGGAGATGAGTCGATCCGCGGCCCGGACCACGCGGGCCTCGGTGACCGGGTCCATGCGTGCCGTCGCCTCGTCGAGCACGACGACGCGGACGTCGCGCACGAGCAGCCGGGCGAAGGCCACCAGCTGCTCCTCGCCGGCCGAGAGGGTCGTGCCTCCCGGGCCGAGCATCGTGTCGAGGCCGTCGGGCAGCCCGGCCACCCAGTCGGTCAGGCCGAGCTCCGCGACGGCTGCCTCGACCCTGGCACGGGGCGCGTCGCCGAAGAGCGTCATGTTCTCGGCGAGCGTGCCGGCCAGGACCTCGGTGCGCTGGGTCACGACGCCGACCGCGGCCCGGAGCTGCTGGAGGTCGAGGTCGCGCACGTCGGTGCCGCCCAGCAGCACCGTGCCCTCGGGCGGCTCGACCCCCCGCGACAGCAGCGACGCGAGCGTCGACTTGCCCGAGCCCGTGCGGCCGACGAGCG
This sequence comes from Terrabacter carboxydivorans, assembly GCF_039532035.1. Taxonomy (NCBI): domain Bacteria; kingdom Bacillati; phylum Actinomycetota; class Actinomycetes; order Micrococcales; family Intrasporangiaceae; genus Terrabacter; species Terrabacter carboxydivorans. The sequence continues at coordinate 205,667 of NZ_BAAARE010000007.1, forward strand.
CGCACGTGTGCCCGGCCGGGACGAGCAGGTCGACGTCGCGGAGAGCGAACGTGCCTGTGCCGTAGCTGAACTCGAGGCCCCGGAACTCGACGTCGAGCGGCCCGTCGGGCAGGGGAAGTCCGCCGGTGGGCTCCGCCGGGGAGGCGAGCATGGCTCGCAGTCGCAGGACCGCGCCGAAGCCCTCCTGGAGGTCGGGCAGGTGCCGCGCGAGCATGTCGACGCCGCCGACGAACATCGTCGTCACGAGGAAGAGGGTGACCAGGCGCGCGGTGGACATGTCGTCGGCGAGCACGAGGGCGGTGCCGACGACGGCGACCGCGGCCAGGGCTCCGTGCAGGAGGCCACCGCTGCGGCGGGTGATGCGGACCTCGACCTCGAGCACCCGGTCCAGAGCCGCGTGGACGCGGGCGGCCATGCGGGCGTTGCGGCGCAGCACGTGCGCCTGCCCCAGGGCGGTGCGCAGGTCGTCACGGGCGGCGACGCCCTCCTCGGTCGATGCGGCGTGGTCGGTCCAGGCGGCCTCCTCCACGACCTTGCGCTCGGCGACCTGCGGCAGCAGCCGCCGCACGACCCAGTAGGTCGCGAGACCGGTGAGCGGGAAGAGCACGGCGGCGGGCCACCACGCGAGGCTCGCGACCACCCAGAGCGGACCCGAGGCGAGGAAGGTGCGCACGGCCTGCCACACGCCCCACCGCATCAGCTGGCCGACCTCCCAGGTGTCGTCGTCGATGCGGTCGAGCACCTCCCCCACCGCCTGCTCGGACAGCTCGGAGAGGGGTTGGGCCATGGCGGCGTCGAGCAGGTCGGCGCGCAGCCGGCCCTCGGCGCGGTCGCAGACCGTCGCCCACATCGTCTTGGCCACGGTGTCGATGACGGCGCCGCCGACGACGCACACCGCGAGCAGGACGACGAGGGTCGACGTGGCGTGCTCGGCGAGCCGACCGGCGACCATCGAGCCGAGCGATGCGGCGACGGCCCCGACGAGGGACATCGAGAAGCACACGACGGTGAGCGGGCGACGGACCCGGCGCCAGTCGACGGGGACCCGACCTTGCGGCAGACCCCCATCGCGGGGAGACCCCTCCGGCGTCGTTCCCCTTGCGTCGTCGATCCCCACCCTGGTCACCGTCACAATCATTGAACGCTACCGACCACCACCGACAGCGCGCCTCCCGTTTTCCGACGGCTCGGCCGGCCACCGCGCTCCCCGGCTGGAGCCGGGCGGCTGGCGCGTTAGGGTCCCGTCGGTATGGAGCTCAGCCTGCCTCTGACCGACGGTCGCATCACCGTGCGCCCTGCCGCCCTCACCGACGCGCCCGCCTTCCACGGCTACAAGCGCCGTCCCGAGTGCCAGGCCTACGTCAGCCGCACCGTCGACACCCTCGAGCAGGCCCAGGAGCTGGTCTCGGACCGCATCGGCGAGCCGGACTCCCTGCTCTGCGCCGTGCTGCTCGACGACCGGGTGGTCGGCGACATCGGCGGTCGCCGCTACCGGCCGGAGTCGCTGGGGCCGGAGCCGACGGACTGGGACTTCTACCTCGGCTTCACGGTGGACCCGGACTCGTGGAACCGCGGCGTCGCGTCGGCGGCCGTCTCGCTGCTCGTGCCGGCGCTGCACGAGGCAGGTGTGCGGCGCATCGTCGCCAAGGTCTTCGCCGACAACGCCGCGTCGCTCCGCGTGCTGACGAGGTGCGGCTTCCGGCTCGAGGCGACCGAGCGCGCCGCGGTCCTGGGCAGGGACGGCCGGTGGCTCGACGACTGCACCCTGGCCCACCTCGCCTAGGGCCCCTCACCTCGCGACGGCCGCCACCACGGCTCAGCGGCCGGCGGCGACCCGCCTGGCCGCGCGCTTCATCACGGCCGTGTAGGCGGGCCGGGCGAACCGCTTGGCGCGCCAGGCGATCTGGCCGTCACGGTCGGTGAGGATGACGTCGCGGCGGGCGTCGATGCCGCGCACGACGATGTCGGCCACCTGCTCGGCCGAGCGCTTGGAGCCGCTCACCATCTTCTTGCCGGCGGTCTCCATCTCGGTGTCGGCGCCCTGGAACGACGAGCCGAGGTTGGTGCGGAAGAAGGACGGGCAGACGACCGACACGTCGATGCCGTGCGGCGCCAGCTCGTGCGAGAGAGTCTCGCTCAGGGCGACGACGCCGGCCTTGACGGTGTTGTAGGCGGCCATGCCGGGTGCGTGGACGAGCCCGGCGAGCGACGCGGTGTTGACGATGTGGCCGCTGCGCTGCTCCTTGAGGAGCGGCGTGAACGTGCGGCACCCGCGCACGACGCCGAGCAGGTTGATGTCGACGATCCAGTGCCACTCGTCCATCGTGGCGACGTCGATGCGTCCTCCTGCCGCGACGCCCGCGTTGTTGACGAGCAGGTCGAGGCCGCCCCACGTCTCGCGCACGTGGGCGAGAGCGGCGGCCCAGGCGTCGTCGCTGCGCACGTCGAGGGGGAGGTATGCCGCAGCCTCGGGGAGTGCGTCGGGCCGGTCGGTCTGCACGTCGGTCGCCAGCACGTGGTCGCCCCGTGCGACCAGGGCCCGCACGAGCGCGAGCCCGAGCCCTGAGGCGCCGCCCGTGACGAGGACCCGGCGAGGGGACGTCGGGGCGGAGGAGCGAGCGGAGGCGCGGAGCGGCAGGGACGGCATACGCCCCAACCTACTGGCGGACCGTGAGGGTGACCTTGCCCTGGGCTCGACGTTCGTCGATCTCGGCGAGGGCACCGGCGACGTCGTCGAGCGGGTGCCGACCGCCGATCGGCGGGGCGAGCTGGCCGGACTCGAGGAGCGGGAGGATCGCGTCCCACTGGGTGCGCAGGTAGCTCGGGTCGGGCATCCAGAAGGCGCCCCAGCCGACGCCGACGACGCTGATGTTGTTGAGGAGCAGCCGGTTGACCTTGACCTCGGGGATCTGCCCGGCGGTGAAGCCGATGACGAGCAGGCGACCCTCGGGGGCGAGGCTGCGGAGGCTGTCGGTGAAGCGGTCGCCACCGACGGGGTCGACCACGACGTCGACGCCGCGGCCGTCGGTGAGCTCCTTTGCGGCCGTGAGGAACCCGTCGGCCAGCACGACGTGGTGGGCTCCGGCGGCGCGGGCCGTCTCGATCTTGTCCTCGGACGAGACGACGGCGATGACGCGGGCATCCATGGCCCGCGCGAGCTGGATGGCTGCGGTGCCGATGCCGCCGGCGGCGCCGTGCACGAGCACGACCTCGCCGCGCTCGAGCCGGCCGCGCTGGGTGAGCGCGAAGTGGACGGTGAGGTAGTTCATGGGCAGCGCCGCGCCCACGGCGAACGACACGGCGTCGGGCAGCGGGAAGACCATCGCCTCGGGGACCGCCACCGTCTCGGCGAAGGCGCCGAGCACGGGGAAGGCGGCGACGCGGTCGCCCGCGGTGAACGTGCTGCCCTCGGCCGCCTCGCGCACGACGCCCGCGCACTCGGCGCCCGGGACGAAGGGCAGCTCGGGGCGCATCTGGTAGAGCCCGCGGCTCATGAGCACGTCGGGGAAGCTGACGCCCGCCTCGTGGACGTCGACGAGGACGTGCCCCCGCTCGAGGGTCGGCTCGGGGACCTCCCCGACGGTGACGGAGGAGGGTCCGCCGAGGCTCGTGACGCGCGCTGCTCTCATGCCTCCGACCCTAGTCAGGCCGCGCCGTCCGGCGTGATGGTGAAGGTCACACCCAGCAGGTCGGTGTCCCGCGAGCTCGGCCCGACGCGCAGCTCGAACTCACCGGGCTCCACGACGCGGTGACCGCCCGCGTCGACGATCGAGCACGCCGCCGCGGGCACCTCGACCCGCGCCCGCAGCGACCCGCCCGCCGGCACCGTCACCCGCTGGAACGCCTTGAGCTCCTTGGCCGCCCACGTGACGCTCGTGACGACGTCGGTGACGTAGGCCTGCACCACCTCGTATGCCGTCCGCGCACCGGTGTTGGTCAGCGTGACCTCCGCGACCAGGACGTCCTCGGGCGAGAGCTCGGCCGCCTCGAGGGTCAGGTCGGACCACTCGACGGTCGTGTAGCTCAGGCCCTCGCCGAAGACGAACTGCGGCTCCTGGGTCAGGTCGGCGTAGCGGTGGCCGTGCTGGCCGCGGACCTGGTTGTAGTAGGTCGGCTGCTGGCCGACGTGCCGCGGGACGGAGACCGGCAGTCGTCCGGCAGGCTCGATGTGGCCCAGGACGAGCTCGGCGATCGCGCGACCACCGCGCATGCCGGGGCTGAACGCCTCGACGATCGCGGCCGCCCGGAGCGCACTGGGCGGCAGGACGTTGGGCTTGGAGTGGAGCAGCACGACGACGACGGGCGTGCCGGTGCCGTCGAGCTCGTCGACGAGGGCGTCGAGCAGGGCCACCTGACCACCCTGCAGGTCGAGCGTCGCGGTCGAGCAGCCTTCTCCCGTCAGGGCGATCGTGTCGCCGAGCACGACGACGGCGAGGTCGGCCGCTCGCGCCGTGGCGACGGCCTCGGCGAGCTGGTCCGGGTCGACGGGCGCCGGCGCCGAGACCGGCGGACGCGGCTGGCCGTCGGGGAAGAGCGGGCCCTCGGGGTCGGGCACGAGCGTCTCGATCTCGGCCCCGCGAACGTGCGTCACGGCCCACGCCGCGGGCACGACGGCACGGAAGCCGTCGAGGACCGTCTCGACCGTCTCGCGCGGGTGGCCGTCGGGCATCCAGTCGACCTGGCCGGAGGCACCGGCCCAGTCGCCGAGGTTGGCCTGCGGGTCGTCGGCGTTGGGGCCGAGGACGGCCACGGTGCGCGGGGCGTCGCCCACGGCATACGGCAGCGAGCCGTCGTTGGTGAGCAGGACGAGGGAGCGGCGCGCGACCTCCAGGTTGAGGGCGGCGTGGTCCGGGGAGCCGATGACGAGCCGCTGGCGCTCGACGTCCGGCGGGCGCGGGTGCTCGAAGAGGCCGAGCTCGAGCTTGACCCGCAGCACGCGGCGCGCCGCCTCGTCGACCTGTCGCTCTTCGAGCAGGCCGCGGGCGACCGCCTCCTGGGCGGCCTCGAAGAAGGCAGGCGTCGTCATGACGAGGTCGTTGCCGGCGCGCACCGCGACGGCTGCGGCCTCGACGTCGTCGGCGCAGACCTTCTGCTCCCAGACCATCCGGCCGACGTTGTCCCAGTCGGTGACGAGGGTGCCGGTGAAGCCCCACTCCCCCTTGAGCACCTCGTCGAGCAGCCAGCCGTTGGCGGTGACGGGGACGCCGTCGATGGCCTGGTAGCCGAGCATGAAGGTGCGGCAGCCCTCCTGGACCGCTCGCTCGAACGGCGGCAGGAACCACGACGTCAGCTTGCGGCGGCTGAGGTCGGCCTCGCTCGCGTCGCGACCGCCCTGCGTCTCGGAGTAGCCCGCGAAGTGCTTCGCGCACGCGAGAACCGCTGTGGGGTCGGTCAGTCCGTCACCCTGGTAGCCGCGGACCATGGCCGCGCCCAGCTCGCCGATGAGGTGCGGGTCCTCGCCGAACGTCTCGCCGACACGGCCCCAGCGCAGGTCGCGGGTGATGCAGAGCACCGGCGAGAACGTCCAGTGCACACCGGTGGCCGAGACCTCGACCGCGGTGACCCGCGCCGCCTGCTCGACGAGCTCGGCGTCCCAGGAGCAGGCCATGCCGAGCTGGGTCGGGAAGATCGTCGCGCCGGGCCAGAACGAGTGGCCGTGGATGCAGTCGTCGGCCGTGAGCAGGGGGATGCCGAGCCGGGTCTGCGCGGCGAGCGCCATGGCGCGCGGCAGGTCCTCGGGCGAGGCGTGCAGGATCGAGCCGGCGAGCCTGCCGTGGACGATGTCGGTGAGGTCGCCCCGCGCGTCGAGCTGGAGCATCTGGCCCACCTTCTCGGGGAGCGTCATCCGCCCGATCAGGTCGTCGAGCCGCTCCTCGACTGTGAGCGAAGGATCACGGAACGGCAGGTCGGTCGGGGCGTCGGCAGGCACGCTCCGACGCTAGTCGACCTACGCTGGAGAGGTGATCGAGCCCCTGACGCGCCTGCCCGACGGGACCATCAAGCAGGTCAACCCCATCACCGGCACCAAGGTGTGGACGCTCCCGGGCCGGGCGGCACGCCCCCTGGGGCAGCTGAGCCGGCACCCGCTGCCCATCGACCCCGACGACCACGACCGGCACTGTGCGTTCTGCTGGGCGCGCATGCGGGAGACGACCCCCGAGATCGCCCGGCTCGTCCACGACCCCGACGGCTGGCACGACGTGCGGGGGCTGCTAGCCGAGGACCTCGACCACAGCACGCCGCAGTTCCGGCTCATCCCCAACCTCTTCGAGATCCTCAGCTACGACTACTGGCACCTCGCGCACGGCTGGGAGCCGACGGCGCAGTCGCGAGCCCGCCGGACGGCATACCTCGCCACCCCCGGTGGCCGCGAGCACGTCACGGCCCTCGCGCGGATCCGGATGCGGGCGCGCGGCACGGCGGGGGCCGATGCCGAGCCGCTCGCCGAGGAGGACCTCGAGCGCGAGGCCGTCGGGCTCTTCGCCGGCAACCACCAGGTCGTCATCTCCCGGCGCCACTACGTCGACGACGCCACGGACGACTCCCAGCTCGCCGGCTCGGGAACCCTGACACCCGAGGAGCACTGGCGCTACACGGAGCTCACGATCCGCGCGATGCGCGACCTCTACCGCGACAACGAGTGCGCGCGCTACGTCTCGGTCTTCCAGAACTGGCTGGCCCCCGCGGGCGCGTCGTTCGACCACCTGCACAAGCAGGTCGTCGCCATCGACGAGCTCGGTGCCCAGAAGGAGCGCGAGGTCGAGCGCCTCCGCGCCGAGCCCGACATGTTCACCCGGTGGGGCGCGGAGTATGCCGCGTCGCAGGGTCTCGTCGTCGCGCGCACCGAGCACGCGGTCGCGTTCGCCGGCGTCGGGCACCGCTATCCCGCGCTGGTCGTGCACGTCATCGACGGCGAGGGGTGCCCGTGGGAGCTGCACGAGGAACAGGTGCGCGACTTCTCCGACCTCGTCCACGCCTGCCACGCCGCGACCGGGGTGCACGTCCCCTCGAACGAGGAGTGGCACCACCGGCCCCCGGGCGTCGACGTCCCGATGCCGCTGCGGGCCGTGCTCAAGTGGCGCATCTCGACCCTTGCCGGCTTCGAGGGCGGCACGAAGATCTACGTCAACACCATCGACCCGTGGGCCGTGCAGCAACGGGCTGTCACGCAGCTGCGGATGCTCGCGGCCGACGGGTTGGTCTCGGACCGCGTCCAGATCGCCTGACCGAGGTCAGGCGATCTCGGCTCGGCGCCGCTCAGAGCTCGCTGCCGTGGCCCTCGGTGCGGCCGACGTTGCCGTCCGCGCCGATGGGCCCGCTGCCGGCATCGGCACGACCGGTGCTGTCGGCACCGCGGCCCGTCGACTGCTGCAGACGGTCGATGTGCTCCGAGGCCTGGGCCTTGGTGAGGTCGCCCGGCAGGGTCTCGCCGGCCTCGAGGGCCAGCGTCTCGAGGTAGCTGCGCTGGGCTCCGGTCATCGGCTCGTCGCCGGTGACCCAGTCCTCGGGGTCCTTGACGGCGGAGTCGCCGCCGGCATCCGCCGCCGCGCCGGTGGCACCGATGACGTCGTCGTTCGAAGGTGTGTTCGATTCGCTCATGCCGGGTCCGTACCCGCTCGGAGCGTGCCGGACACGCAACGCTGGACAGCCGTCAGGCGACGGCCCGACCCGGCTGGAGCGCGAGGAGTCCCGCACGCAGACGTTGGTGGACCACGTCGACCGAGATGCCGAGGGCGACGGCGACGTCCGTCACGGCATACCCCTCGTAGTAGCTGAGCGCGAGCGCCGGGTCGCACGGCCTGCCTGCGCCCGCGGTGACCGTCGTGGACCCGGGCAGCGAGCCGCGGGTCGTGCGGACGTGGGCCACCGCCTTGCGGTGGGCGACCGCGAGCAGCCAGTTCAGGGCTCCACCGCCTCGCCGGAAGCGGGAGGCCGTGCGCCAGACCTCGACGAAGACCTCGGCGCTGACCTGCTCGGACCGCTCGGCGTCGCCGACCACCTGGTGCACGAGCCCGTGGACCCGGGAGGCCGACAGGTCATAGAGCCTGCCGAAGGCCTCCTCGTCACCCTGGCCGACCCGCCCGAGCACCGCGCCGATGGCGCCGTCGAGAGACCGGCCCGAGGACCCGCTCGAACCCTGACCGCCATCCGTCATGAGAACTGTCCGTCCACCTCACGCCGTCCGGGCTCTGCGCACCCCGACGGCGCAGCTCCCTGACGGACGATTCCCGTCGTCGGTATCCGTACCCGATCCGGGCGTCCGGACGGTCGTCAGCGAGCGAAGGACATCGCCTCGGTGACGTCGCCGCGCAGCATGTCGCGCCGGTCGAGGAGGTAGTTCTGGCGCATCAGCCACGGCGCCCCGTCGCCCTGCTGCGGCAGCTCGCCGTCGGCGCGTCGCACGTAGCCCGACGCGAGCGGCAGCAGCGGCCGGCCCTCCATGCCCTCGGGGGCGCGGGGCGTGGCCACGCGCCACGCGTGCTGCTGCATGTGGTCGAGCAGCCGGCACACATAGCGGCTCGCGAGGTCGGCGCGCAGGGTCCACGAGGCGTTGACGTAGCCGACGCACACCGCGAGGTTGGGCACGCCGTCGAACATGACGCCGCGGTAGACGGTGAGGTCGCCGGTGGGACGGGCCTGCCCGTCGACGGTGATGGCGACGCCGCCGGCGATCTTGATGCGCAGTCCGGTCGCGGTGACGACGACGTCGGCCTCGAGCTCACGTCCCGAGTGGAGGCGTATGCCGTGTGGCACGAACGTCTCGATCGTGTCGGTGACGACGTGGGCGCGTCCACTGCGGACGGCCTCGAAGAGGTCGCCGTCGGGGACGACGCAGAGGCGCTGGTCCCACGGGTCGTAGGTGGGGGTGAAGTGGTCGGCGACGAGGTCGGTCGAGCCGAGCGACTTGGCGGCCCCCTTGGCGAGCAGCGACCGCATGACGGCGGGGCGGCGGCGGCTGAGCTCGTAGACGCCCATCGTGCCGAGCACGTTCTTGTAGCGGGCCGCGGTGCCGGCGGCGCGTCCCGGCAGCACCTTCTGCAGGACGTCGCGGACCCGGTCCTGCCGGGGCAGGGAGGCGATCCACGTCGGCGTGCGCTGGAGCATCGTCACGTCGGCCCCGGCGTCGGCGAGCGACGGCACGAGCGTGACGGCCGTCGCGCCGGAGCCGATGACGACGACGTTGCGGCCTCGGACGTCGAGGTCGTCGGGCCAGAACTGCGGGTGGACGACCTGGCCCTCGAAGGCCTCGAGGCCCGGCAGCTGCGGGTCGTGGGGCCGCTCGTAGTCGTAGTAGCCGCTGCAGAGGTAGAGGAAGCCGCAGGTCAGCTGCTCGCGCACCCCACCGCGCTCGACCGTGACCGTCCAGCGCGCCTCGCCGCTCGACCAGTCGGCGCCGACGACCTTGTGGCCGAGGCGGATCCGCTCGGTGATGCCGTGCTTGTCGGCCGTCCGGCGCAGGTAGTCGAGGATCTTCGGCCCGTCGGCGATGGCGTCGGTGTCGGTCCACGGCTCGAACGGGAAGCCGAGCGTCATCATGTCCGAGTCCGAGCGGACCCCGGGGTAGCGGAAGAGGTCCCACGTGCCGCCGAGGGAGTCCCGGGCCTCGAGGATCGCCCAGGTGCGCGACGGGCTCGTCGTCGACAGGCGGTAGCCGGCGTCGATGCCGGACAGGCCGGCTCCGACGACGAGGACGTCCAGGTGCTCGAGATCGCTCACCTCGCCATTCTCACCCAGCTCGGCGGGGACTGTGACGCAGGCCGCGTGTCCGGCTACCGAGCGGTAACCAGCGGCTACCCTCGGGCGGGTGACGACGGCATACCCCCACCTGCTCGAACCGCTCGACCTCGGCTTCACGACGCTGCGCAACCGCGTCGTCATGGGCTCGATGCACACCGGCCTCGAGGACCGCGCCAAGGACTTCGACCGGCTCGCGGCCTACTACGCCGAGCGGGCCCGCGGCGGGGTCGGCCTCATCGTCACGGGCGGCTTCGCGCCCAACCTCGCCGGCGCCCTCTACCCCGGCGGCTCGGTGCTCGTGACGCAGCGCCAGGCCCGTCGCCACCGGGTCATCACCAACGCCGTGCACCGAGAGGGCGGCAAGATCGCCCTGCAGGTCCTGCACGCGGGCCGCTACGCCTACCACCCGCTCGCCGTCTCGGCGTCGGCCCTCAAGTCCCCGATCTCGCGCTTCACCCCGCGGGCGCTCAGCGCGCGCGGCATCCGGAGCACTGTCGCGGCCTACGCCCGCTGCGCGCGGCTCGCGCGCGAGGCCGGCTACGACGGCGTCGAGATCATGGGCTCCGAGGGCTACCTCATCAACCAGTTCCTTGCGCCGCGCACCAACCACCGCACCGACGACTGGGGCGGCTCGCCCGAGAACCGTCGTCGTCTGGCCGTCGACGTCGTCCGTGCGGTCCGCGAGGCGGCCGGCCCCGACTTCGTCGTGGTCTACCGCCTGTCGATGCTCGACCTCGTTCCCGAGGGCCAGTCGTGGGACGAGGTCGTCGCCCTGGCCCGCGAGGTCGAGGCCGCGGGCGCGACGATCATCAACACCGGCATCGGCTGGCACGAGGCGCGCGTCCCGACGATCGTGACGTCGGTGCCCCGCGGCGCCTTCACGCGCGTCACCGCGAAGCTGCGCCCCGAGGTCGGCATCCCCGTCGTGACGAGCAACCGCATCTCGATGCCGGACCTCGCCGAGCAGGTCATCGCCGACGGCAGCGCCCACCTCGTCTCGATGGCCCGGCCGTTCCTCGCCGACCCCGACTGGGTGGCCAAGGCCGCGGGCGACCGCGCCGACGAGATCAACACGTGCATCGCCTGCAACCAGGCCTGCCTCGACCACACCTTCGCCAAGCAGACGGCGACCTGCCTCGTGAACCCCCGCGCCGTCCGCGAGACGACGCTCGTGCTCGCCCCGACCCGCCGGTCCAAGCACGTGGCCGTCGTCGGGGCCGGGCCGGCCGGGCTCGCGACCGCCGTCGCCCTGGGTGAGCGCGGCCACCGGGTCGAGCTCTTCGAGGCAGGCGACGACCTGGGCGGCCAGTTCGCGCTCGCCATGCGCATCCCCGGCAAGGAGGAGTTCGCCGAGACGATCCGCTACTTCCGCCGCCGCCTCGAGCTCGGTGGCGTCAAGGTCCACCTCGGCCGTCGCGCGACCGTCGAGGACCTCGCGGACTTCGACGAGGTCGTCGTCGCCACGGGGGTCGAGCCGCGCGTGCCCGACGTGCCCGGCATCGACCACCCGAAGGTCGTGACGTATGCCGCCGCCATCCGCGGGGAGGCATCGCTCGGCCGGCGCGTGGCCGTCATGGGCGCCGGCGGCATCGGGGTCGACGTCTCGGAGCTGCTGACGCACGTCGAGTCGCCGATGACCGTCGAGCAGTGGATGGCCGAGTGGGGTGTCGGCGAGCCGGACGCGTCGCGCGGCGGGCTCGTCGAGCCGCAGCCGTCGCCGTCTCCGCGCGAGGTGCACCTGCTCCAGCGCAAGGCGACGCCGATCGGGAAGGGCCTCGGCAAGACGACCGGCTGGGTGCACCGGGCGGCATTGAAGGCCAAGGGAGTCCACCACCACGTCGGCGTGAACTACGAGCGCGTGGACGACGCTGGGCTGCACATCAGCCACGGCGAGGAGCACTCGGACCCTCAGGTGCTGGACGTCGACACGATCATCGTCTGCACGGGCCAGGAGTCGGTCAACACCCTGGGTCCGGAGCTCGCCGCGGCAGGCGTCAGGGTGCACGTCATCGGGGGCGCCGACGTGGCGGCCGAGCTCGACGCCAAGCGCGCCATCCGCCAGGGCACCGAGCTCGCCGCGACGATCTAGGCCCAGCGCGTCAGGTAGGCGTCCACGAGACGAGCTGCGTCACCGGCGCCGTCCTCGGCCCGAACGCGCTCACCGAGGGCGTATGCCGTCTCGCGGGCTCCCGGGGACAGCGCGACCTCGAGCGCCCGCTGGAGCCGCGCCGCGGTCAGGTCCTTGCGGGCGATCGGCGGCGGCGCGACCCCGAGGTCGGCCATGCGGCGGCCCCAGTAGGGCTGGTCGGCGGCGTGCGGCACGACGACCTGCGGCACCCCGGCGCGGACGGCGGCGGCCGTGGTCCCGGCCCCACCGTGGTGGACGACGACCGCGCAACGGGGGAAGAGCGACTCGTGCGGTGCCGACCCGATGCCGAGCAGGCCGGGAGCCCGATCGACGCGGAGTCCGGCGAGCCCCTCGCTCACGACGCCGCGCACGCCGAGACGGGCGAGCGCCGAGGCGACTTCGCGGGAGACGCCGGCCGGGTCGGGGGTCGGCATCGAGCCGAAGCCGACGAAGACGGGCGCGTCCCCGGCGGCGAGGAACTCCTCGAGCACCGGGTCCAGGGCCGCGCCGGCGTCGTCGCGCACCCAGTAGCCGGTCTGCCGCAGCGCCGGCGGCCAGTCTGCGGCGTGCGGCACGACGCTCGGGCTGGCCGCGAGCAGCGTCGGGGTGCGCTCCGCCGCAGCCGTGTAGTGGCGGAAACGACGTCGTGGCAGTCCCTTTCGCGCCCGCACCAGGTCTCCGGCCGGCCGGAACAGGTCGAGCGCGACACGCCCCGCCAGGCTGCTCCAGGCCCGGTTGACCACCGTGGTGGCGCGCGGGCGGAGGGCCAGCGCCACCGAGTCACCGTGCGCGCTCGGCCACACCGGCGCGAACACCGCGTAGACGTGCGGCTTGGTGGGCGGCCCATTGCCAGCGGCGCGTCCAGGGGCCAGCAGCGCGTCGACGACGTCGAAGGTCAACGCCCCGGAGACGACCGCGTCGGCCGTCGCGACCAGGCGCGAGACGTCTGCCGCCAACGCATCGGCCGTCCCGGCCATGACCTGCCGCATGAGCCGGGCCTCGCGCACCTGCGTGCGGGCGGACCCCCGGAGCGAGTCGCGTCCGAGCCCCTCCCGCAGCGGCGCCTCGAGGTCGAACGACAGGGGCTCGAAGTCGACTCCGCTGCCCGCCACGACGTGACCGAGGTCGGCGGGCGCGGCGAGCGACACGGTATACCCCACCCGTCCCAGTCGCTGCCCGAGTGCGACGAGCGGTTGCACGTCGCCGCGGGAGCCCATGCCCAGCAGCAGGATCCGCACGTCAGTCGTCGCCGAGCTGCGCGCGCACGCGCGGCACGACCTCCTCGGCATAGAGGCGGATGCACTCCATCCGCTGGTCGTGCGGCAGGGTGCCGAAGGAGTACTTCAGCTGGAAGCGCGAGAGCCCGAGCACCTGCACCGTGTCGACGATCCTGGCCGCGACGGTGTCCGGCGACCCGCAGTAGACCGCTCCCCCGGGCCCGAGCTGCTGGAGCGCCTGCTCCTTGCCCATGGGCGCCCAGCGCCGCTCGCGGCCGAGCTTGTTCATGTAGGGCAGGAAGTGCGGCATGAACTCCTCGCGGGCCTGCTCGTCGGTGGCGGCGACGTAGCCGGGCGAGTGCACGCCGACGGGGAGCTCCGGCTTGCCCATCTCGGACAGCGCCCGGCGGTAGAGGTCGGCGAGCGGGGCGAACTGGCGGGCCGACCCTCCGATGATGGCGATGATGACCGGGAAGCCGTAGTGCGCGGCCCGCACGACCGACTGCGGGGTGCCGCCGACGCCGACCCAGACCGGCAGGTGGCCGGACTCCGTCGCCGGCATGATGCGCTCGACCTGCACCGGCGGCCGGATCGAGCCCTCCCAGCGGAACGGCTCCTCCGCGACGACCGCGGCGAGCAGGTCGAGCTTCTCCTCGAAGAGCGACTCGTAGTCCCCGAGGTCGAGACCGAAGAGCGGGAACGACTCGATGAACGACCCTCTGCCCACGGTGATCTCGGCCCGACCACCACTGATGGCGTCGACCGTCGAGAAGCGCTGGAAGACGCGGATGGGGTCGTCGCTGCTGAGGACCGTCACGGACGTGCCGAGGCGGATGTGCTCCGTGCGCCCGGCCAGGCCGGCCAGCAGCACGTCCGGCGCGCTCACCGCGTAGTCGTCGCGGTGGTGCTCGCCGATGCCGAAGAAGTCGAGGCCGAGCCGGTCGGCGAGCTCGCCCTCGGCCAGCACCTCGCGGATCACCGTCGCCGGGTGGAGGGGGACGCCGTCGGGACCGTTGGCGATGTCGCCGAAGGTGTCGAGGCCGAGTTCGAGGCTCATGCCCCCATCGTAGGTAGGCCGCCGACCGACCACGCGCGACCCGCGTCCGGGTCCCAGCGCCGCACCGACTCGACCGCCCCGTCGAGCGAGCGCGCACGGCCGAGGACGGCGAGCGCCTCACTCACCTGGCGCGACCCGAGGCCGCGGGCGATGGTGACGTGCGGGACCCAGCGTCCGGGGCGCACCTGCTCGGGCACGTCCGGCGCGCCCACCATCGCCGTGGCGACCGTCGCCTGGAGGTTGAGCAGCTCGGCGGACGGGACGAGAAGCCGGGCCAGGACGTAGCGGCGCGAGCCCATGACGACGAGCGGACCGAGCCGCACCGGCACGGGCGCCATCGGCGCCAGGGCACGCACGAGGCGGGCCTCGACGAAGTCCGGGACCGCGCCGGCGACCGAGAGGGTCACGTGGGGGGCGTTGGTCGCTCCCTGGTGCTTGGCCTGGCTGGGCAGGCCGGCGTCGGCGAGCGCCGTCCACTCGCGGCGGACCTGAGCGTCGATGTCGGCGTCGAGGAGCCCCTCGACCGAGTGCAGCGGCATCCTCAGGTGGGCGGGCGTCGGGCGCGACTCGCGTCACGAGTCCGACCGGGTCGGGGCCGGCGGTGGGGTGGGGTCATCAGAGTGAGCACCGTTGCGGCCCAAGCGCCGTCGCGTCCGCCGGGAGCGTCGGCGAGGTCCTCGCCGACGACAGGCCGGACCGCGTCGACCTCGTGCGGCTCCTGGGGCCCCGGGAGCGTGGCGTCCTCCATCGTCGCAGCATATGTCGTTCCAGACCGGACGCCCCTCGGCCAGCGGTAGCCTCGACGTAGTTGCTTGGGGGAGCACTGCGGTTGGGGGACCACATGAGCGAGTTCGGCAACCCGTTGCCCGGGGGCGTCGGCGGCGACAAACCGAAGAAGATCGACCCGTTGGACCGGGCACAGCTCGCCGAGTCCCCCGTGTCGTTGGGACGCGTGGCAAGCCTCTTCCGACCCCACGTCCGCACGGTCGTGGTCGTCGTCGCGCTCATCGTGGCCACGTCGGTCATCTCGATGGCCCACCCCTTCCTGCTCCGCGCCGTCATCGACGACGCGCTGCCGCACCAGGACGTGCGGCTCCTGCTGCTGGCCGTCGGCGGGATGCTCGCCGTGACCGTCGTCAGCCAGCTGCTCGGGGTCGTGCAGACGTGGCTGACCACGACGGTCGGGCAGCGGGTCATGCACGGCCTGCGCACCGACGTCTTCCGGCACCTGCAGCGACAGTCCATCGCCTTCTTCACCCGCACGCGCAGCGGCGAGGTCCAGTCACGGCTGACCCACGACATCGCCGGCATGCAGACGGTCATCACCACCTCCGCCACCGGGGTGGCCAGCAACCTGACGACGGTCGTGGCCACGGCGATCGCCATGGTCGCCCTCAGCCCCCGACTCTCGCTGCTCTCGCTGCTCGTCATCCCGCCCGCCGTCCTGATGACCCGCAAGGTCGCCCTCGTCCGGCGGGAGATCACGAGCCAGCGCCAGCGTCGGCTCGCCGACCTCCACAGCCAGGTCGAGGAGGGCCTCACCGTCAGCGGCGCCACCCTCATCAAGACCCTCGGGGCGGCGGAGGCCGCGGCCGAGCGTTTCGCCGCGACCTCCACCGACCTCATCGACCTCGAGCTGCGCTCACAGCTCGCGGGTCGGTGGCGGATGGCGACGATGCAGATCATGTTCGCCGCGATCCCGGCGCTCATCTACCTCGCAGCAGGGCTGCCCGCGACCTCCGGCGGCATGACCATCGGCACCCTCATCGCCTTCACGACGCTCCAGACCGCCATCTTCCGGCCGCTCATGGGCCTGCTCGACATCGGTGCGCAGTGGGTGACCTCGATGGCGCTCTTCAGCCGGATCTTCGGCTACCTCGACCTGCCCGTCGACGTCGCGCCGCCCGCGAATCCCGTTCCCGTGGAGCACGACCGGCTGCGCGGCGAGGTGCGTCTCGACGGCGTCAGCTTCAGCCACGACCCCGCCGCATCGGAGAGGACGTATGCCGTCGACGACGTGTCGCTCCGCATCCCCGCGGGCACGACGCTGGCCGTCGTGGGCGAGACCGGCTCGGGCAAGTCGACGCTGGGCGGCCTGCTCGCCCGGCTGCACGACCCCCAGTCCGGTCGCATCACCATCGACGGGATGGACCTGCGCCACCTCGCCCCGGCCGACCTGGCCCGGATCGTGGGCGTCGTCTCCCAGGACACCTACCTCGTGCACGCCTCGATCCGGGACAACCTCCTGCTCGCTGCTCCGGGCGCCGGCGAGGACGAGCTGTGGGAGGCCCTCGCCGCCGCGCAGGTCGCACCCCTCGTCGCGAGCCTCCCGGACGGCATCGACACCGTCGTCGGCGCCCGTGGGCACCGGTTCTCCGGCGGGGAGAAGCAGCGTCTCGCGATCGCCCGCACCCTGTTGCGCAACCCGAGGGTCCTCGTCCTCGACGAGGCGACGAGCGCGCTCGACAACGAGACCGAGCGGGACCTGCAGGGCGCCATCGACCGGCTCATGGCGGGACGCACCACCCTGACCATCGCGCACCGGCTCTCGACCGTGCGCGACGCCGAGCAGATCGCCGTGCTCTACCACGGCCGCGTCGTCGAGCTCGGCCGTCACGACGAGCTGATGGAGCGGGACGGGCGCTACGCGCGGCTCGTCAGGGCCCGCGAGAGCGCGGAGCGGCAGGCGGTCGCGGCCTGACACCACAGCCCGGACCGACCCAGAAGACCGGACCACAGCGCGACGCAGACCCGACCACGGCCGGGACCCCAGCCCGGGCGCGGCAGGTCCGCTGACGGCATACGACCCCCGTGTGGCACGGTGGGGCCGTGGAACCAGCCGACGCGCCCGTCGACCAGCAGCCCGTGCTCCGCGAGCCGGCGCACCGCGTCTCACGCCGCGCCCTGCTGATGTGGACGCTGCAGGCCGTCGTCGTCATCGCGCTGCTCCTCGCCGCGCAGGTGGTGTGGTGGCTCGTCGACGACGCGCCCTCACGCACCCCGCACTGGGTCGTCGGCGCGGTCTGGCTCGTCGCCGGCGTCACCTACGCCGTCGCGATGCCCCAGTGGCGCTACCGCGTGCACCGGTGGGAGGCGACGCCCCGCGCCATCTACACGCAGAGCGGCTGGCTGTGGCAGGAGCGCCGCATCGCGCCGCTCAGCCGCGTCCAGACCGTCGACCTCGAGCGGGGCCCGTTGGCCCAGCTGCTCGGCCTCGCGTCGGTGACGATCACCACCGCCTCTGCGGCCGGTCCCGTGACGATCCACGGCCTCGACCTGCCCGTGGCCCGTGACCTCGTCGAGGCCCTGACGGCAGCCGCCGTCACCGAGGCGGGCGACGCGACGTGACGGACGGCTGGCGCCGCCTCGACGCGCGGATGCTGCTCGTCCACCCGCTCGAGACGCTGGTCCGCTTCCTCCCCGCGCTGCTCGCCATCGTCGTCTTCCGGGCCGGGTCCGACGACAGCGACCGCTGGGAGCTGTATGCCGTGCCCCTCCTCGTCGCCTTCGGGGTGCTGCGGTGGGTGACGACGCGCTACCGGATCGCCGACGGCCAGATCGAACTGCGGCGAGGCCTGTTCACCAAGCAGACCACCACGGCGCGCCTCGACAAGGTGCGCACCATCGACCTCACGGCACAGCTGCACCACCGCGTCCTCGGCCTGGCCAAGGTCGAGATCTCCACTGCCGGAGGGCAGCACGACCGTCTCGTGCTCGACTCGCTGAGCGTCGACGCCGGCCGGCGGCTGCGCGCCGAGCTGCTCCACCGCGTCGACCCGGCCGTCACCGGCCTGCCGGCCCCGACGGGCAGCCCCCTCGGGGTCGACGCGGTGCCGGACGACGCCCCGCCGCCCGTCGACGACGAGGTGCTGCTGCGTCTCGACCCCACGTGGGTGCGCTACGCCCCGCTGACGGTGACCGGACTCGCGAGCGCCGCGGCCATCGTCGGTTTCGTCTCGCAGGGCGTCTCCCGGTTCTCCCAGGAGCGGTCGGTCTTCCGCGACGGCGCCTCGCTGGTGTCGCGGCTGTCGTGGTGGGTCGACGTGCTGCTCCTGCTCGGCGTCGTTTCGCTGCTCGCGGTGGGTGCCTACGTCCTCACCTTCTGGGGCTTCCGCCTGACCCGCAACCGGCTCGGCACGCTCCACACCCGCCGCGGCCTGCTGACGAGCCGCGAGACGAGCATCGATGCCACGCGCGTGCGCGGCATCCGCCTCGACGAGCCCCTCGGCCTGCGGCTCGCCGGGGCGCGCCGGCTCAAGGTCGTCACCTCGGGACTGCTGCGTGAGCAGGGCGGCTCCGACTGGCTGTGCCCGCCGGCGCCGGCCGACGTCGTCACCCCGCTCGCACTGCGCATCCGGCCCGACGAGGCCGCGGTCTCCGGCCCGCTCACGCCGCACGGTCCCGCAGCCCGGCGTCGCCGGCTGACCCGGGCCGTCGTGCCGGCCGTCCTCGTGTCGGCCGCCCTCGTGGCCGCGCGCCTGCTGTGGGACTGGAACGGGTCGCTGCTCGTGGCCGTGCCGCTCCTGCTCGTCGGTGCGGTCGCGCTCGGCCGGGACCGCTACCGGGCCCTCGGCCACACGGTGACGCCGGACCACCTCGTGTCGCGCCACGGCTCCCTCGACCGCCAACGGGTCGTGCTCGACCGCGACGGCATCATCGGCTGGAAGGTCGAGCAGTCGTTCTTCCAGCGCCGCGTCGGTGTCGCGACCCTTGTTGCCACGACCGCCGCCGGCCAGCGGCACTACGACGTCGTCGACGTCCCGGTCGAGATGGCGTATGCCGTGCTGGCCCAGATCGACCCGGACCTGCTCGCCGAGTTCGCCTGAGTCGCGGGCACTCTCGGAGGCACCAGGTCGTGGGGCCCCGCCGTCACACGCTCCCGCCTTCGGCTGCCGACCGAGGCCGGTCACCGCCGCACGGGACTCGCGCTGTGCCAGACTCGCTCATGGCCATCACCGCGACGGGAACGGAATCCCGCGCCCCTCGGAGACGGTGGCGGGGGCCGCGGTGGTCGTTCGTCGTCCTGGTGTGCTGCCTCCTGCTCGCGGGCGCGCTGGTTTCCCGAGGTACTGAGCTCGTCTCCCGGCATGCCAGCCCGTATGCGGCCCTGGACGCCTACACGGCAGCGGTCACGGCGGGCGACCGCAGCTCGTTGGACGCCGTCATCGCGGACGGCGCCCGGCGTCAGGCTCTGGTCGATCGCCACGCCGAGCAGCCGATGACTCCTACGACCGTGTCGATGCAGATGATGGAGTCGGCGGCCTGGTGGACGATCGAGATCAGGTACGAGCTCCCGGGCCAGCAGTCATATCTCGAGCACCTCCTGGTCCACCCGCGGGACGATTCCCTAGACCGGCCGATCGACTACGTGGTCGAGCCGGCGCCCTGACCCGACGTCCGCTCCGCCGAGTGGTTCCGACTCATCGCGTCGGCGGTGGGCCGGCTGCTTCGACGGGGGCCGCCTCGTAGCGGCACCCGACGTCGACTCGCGTGATGTCCCGGTAGCGCCATCTGGACACAGTGTCCTCCCACGTGGCCTCAGGGCTGATCTCGTCGAGCACCGCCGAGCGGTCGGTCCGTTCGACGGGCACGCCGATGAAGCAGACGTCGGGATCGTCGGTCTCGACGAACAGCGACACGGTCGGCGACTGGGCCGCCAGACCGTGGATCAGGACTCGGGTGTCATCCAGTGGCGACATGGGGTTCAGCGTGGGCGGGGGCCAGTGGCCGCGCTGGGTGAGAAGCCTGGTGGCACCGTCGCGCTGGGGGTGCCTCTGAACGCGCTCGACCTGTCGCGTGCGGATGGCGATGTGGCCGTCGATCGTGAAGTCGTCGGCGAGACTGGCCAGCAGCGTCCATTTCGCGCCGGACGCGATGACGAACCCCTCGAGGACATCAGCGCCCGGGATGCTGCGCGTGATGCGAACCGCCTCCGATGCACCGAGGGCGCGCTGGAGCCGAGCAGTCAGCCGGTCCGAGGTGTCGCTCCTGGATCCAGTCACGCCGGTCAGTCTCGAGGCGGGCGCCTCGTCTCGCAACGAGGTTTCGATCCTCGCCGCCTGCGCCGCACCACGACAACCTGCCAGAGGATCGCGGCCCTGGCGCTGTCCTGCGGACGTGGCCGTTGCCGGCTGTTCCCGCCGCCCGCTGCCGAGGACACTGGGTGGAGGCGGACGTCACGTTCGTCAGCTCTTGGGATCGAGCAGGAGGCGCCGTGGCCAGCACGGCGAACCGCGAACACGAGGCGTGTCCGACGCGGCAGCAGTCGGGCACCGCACGGTCAGGCGCCGGAAGGGTGCTGGTCGCCGCAGTGCTCGTCATGGGCCTCGCCGCCTGCGACGCGCCGACGGGCGGTGGGCCGGTCGCCACCGGTCCCACACCGGGTCGAGGGGCAACGGCAGCCACCGGTGTCGAGCTGACCCCCGCCCCGGGCGCCGTCCCCCGCAGCTACCGCATCCCCGAGTCGCCGCACGTCGTGGACCGGGACGGCTACGCCTTCCGGACCCTGTATGCCGTGCGCCCCGGAGCGACGTACCGCCTGCACATGCCCGGCAACCTCTACCCCGACGCCCCGCGCTCCCGCCTGACCGTGGAGCTCACGCTCGTCGGCGACAGCTGGTGGCTCTTCGAGCAGGGGGTGGTGACCCAGCAGCCGTCCTTCGCCCAGGAGGACGCCGGCATCCGTGTCATGGAGCTGGACGTCATCCCGTACGGCCCGTGCCAGACGCAGGCTCGGCCGCCCGCAGAGCCCGGACCGGCTCCAGCCGACCTCGCCCGCTCGATCCTCTCGAGGTACCCGTTCACCGTCATCGAGCCGGTTGCCCCGGTCACCCGGTTCGGCGGGTCCGGGGTCCACCTGATGATGCGCCTGCATGACCCGAACGCCGCCCTGTGCGACAACAACGGGTTGATGACCTACCGGCCGATGGCGGCCCAGCACCAGCTCGTCGAGCTGTGGATCGTCGTCGTGCAGGGCGAGAGGGTCGTCGTGGAGCGGTCCTGGTTCCCGGACACCAGCCCCCGGGTCCTGGCTGACCAGCAGCGCACCCTGGACTCGCTCCGCCTCGTGCACCTCTGACGGCCACGGGGAGACGACCGAGCGCCGCACCA
Organism: Terrabacter carboxydivorans; assembly: GCF_039532035.1. Taxonomy (NCBI): domain Bacteria; kingdom Bacillati; phylum Actinomycetota; class Actinomycetes; order Micrococcales; family Intrasporangiaceae; genus Terrabacter; species Terrabacter carboxydivorans. Next base: position 226,917 of record NZ_BAAARE010000007.1, read on the forward strand.
TCCGGTCAGGACGGTGCGGCGCTCGACGTGACTGCGCGCGGGGCTCGGGTCAGAGGCGCATCGACGCGCCGACCTTCCCGGTCTGCTGGTCGACCTCACCGGCGAGGCCGTCGTCGGCCACGACGTCCTTGCCCTCGACGTCCCTGCCCTCGACCGCCTCGGTCTGGACCATCTCGCCGACGCCCTCACCGGGCGCGGTCTCCTCGAACGTCAGGGCGAAGTCGTCGCCGTGCTCGCTGACGCCCGCGACGACGGCGTGCTCGACGGCCGCGACGGCATACTGCCTGCGCACCACCTGCGGGTCGTGCGAGAGGTCCTTCACGAGCGCGACGGCCAGCCCGACCATGATGACGAGGAAGGGCAGCGCGGCCACGATCGTGACGTTCTGCAGGCCCGACAGGGCATCCTCTCCGCCGATGAGGAGCATGATCGCGGCGACCGCGCCCGTCGCGGCGCCCCAGAAGATCACCGTCTTCTTCGACGGCTCCAGCGTGCCCTTCTCCGACAGGGTGCCCATGACGATGGAGGCGGCGTCGGCCCCGGACACGAAGAAGATCGCGACGAGGAGCATCACGACGACCGCGGTCACCGTCGGCCAGGGCAGGTTGCCCAGCATCGCGAAGAGCGAGCCCTCCGGCGTCGACTGACCGGCGATGTCCTTGCCGCTCTGCTGCTGCGAGATGCCGGCACCACCGAAGATGGCGAACCAGATGAGCGAGACCACCGACGGCACGAGCAGGACGCCCGAGACGAACTGGCGGATCGTGCGGCCGCGCGAGATGCGGGCGATGAACATGCCGACGAACGGCGTCCAGCTGACCCACCAGGCCCAGTAGAAGATCGTCCAGCCGGCGAGCCAGTCCTTCATGCCGTTGCCGCCCGCGGCGTCGGTGCGCGCCGACATCATCGCGAGGTCCTTGAAGTAGGACCCGATCGTGGTCGGGACGAGGTTGAGGATGAAGACCGTCGGGCCGACGACGAAGACGAACAACGCCAGGGCGAGCGCGAGCACCATGTTGATGTTCGACAGCCACTGGATGCCCTTCTCGATGCCGGAAACGGCCGAGAGGATGAAGCAGACGGTGAGCACCACGATGATCGCGATGAGGACGGCGTTGCCGACCTTGCCGATGCCGGCGACGATCTGCAGTCCGGAGCCGATCTGCAGGGCGCCGAGGCCGAGCGAGGTCGCCGAGCCGAAGAGCGTCGCGAAGATCGCGAAGATGTCGATGACGCGACCGGCCGGTCCGTTGGCGCGCTTCTCACCGAAGAGCGGCGCGAAGGCCGAGCTGATGAGCAGCGAGCGTCCCTTGCGGAAGACGCCGTAGGCGACGGCGAGGCCGACGACGGCGTAGATCGCCCACGGGTGCAGCGACCAGTGGAACATCGTCGTCGCCATCGCGGTCTGCACCGCGGCGGGGTTGCCCGCGGCGCCCGTGCCGGGCGGCGGCTTCACGAGGTGGGTCAGCGGCTCGGTGACGCCGTAGAACATCAGACCGATGCCCATGCCGGCGGAGAACATCATCGCCACCCACGACGACGTGCGGAACTCGGGAGCCTCGCCGTCACCCCCGAGCGGGATGTTGCCGTACTTGCTCGCCGCCAGCCAGATGACGAAGACGACGAAGCCCGAGGCGACGAGCGAGAAGAGCCAGCCGGTGTTGTGGACGACGAAGTCCAGGCCGGCCGAGGCGCTGCTGCTCAGGCTCTGGGTGTCGAGCGCCCCCCACAGGACGAAGGCGATGGCGACGCCGGCCGCGACGCCGAAGACGACCTTGTCGACCCGGGAGGGGGCGGCCTCCTCATGGTTCACGGGTGGCGGCTCGAGCGCCGGGTGCAGCGCGTCGTCGGGACTCTTGGTCAGCTCACTCATACGTCATGACGGCACCCGGCGAAGGTGCCGTCTGTCTCCTCACGGTTACGTGTCACAGATGTCTCGTTGAACACTCCACTCTGTCGGGGTGCGACGTCGAGCGCAAAGCGAGCAGGCCCGTGGGACGAGCGATCCGGCATACGACATCGCGGATCTGTCTGTGCGCCAATGGTTCCCAGATCGGCGAACTGATCGGGGTGACATGGGCCACGACACGGCGAAGGGCCACGAACCGGTGCGGTTCGTGGCCCTTCGGCGATGAGGCGGGTCAGCGCGGAGCGCCCACGAGCTCGGGCTCGCGGCCCGTCGCGTCGACGTCCTGCGCTCGGTCGGTGGCGACCTCGTCGTGGTCGACCATGCTCGCCTCGTCGAAGCGGTCCTGGCCGGACAGGACGCGGGCTGCCTTCTCCTTGTCGATCTCGCCGACCCACGTGCCGATGAGGACCGTGGCGATCGCGTTGCCGGCGAAGTTCGTCAGCGCGCGGGCCTCGCTCATGAGGCGGTCGATGCCGACGATGAAGCCGACGCCGGGCACGAGGTCGGGGCGGTGCGACTGGAGGCCACCGGCGAGGGTGGCGAGGCCCGCGCCGCTGACGCCGGCGGCGCCCTTGCTCGCGATGATCATGAAGACGAGCAGGCCGATCTGCTGGCCGATGCTGAACGGCTTGTCCATGGCCTCTGCGATGAAGAGGCTCGCCATCGTCAGGTAGATCGCGGTGCCGTCGAGGTTGAACGAGTAGCCGGTCGGCACCGTGATGCCGACGACCGGGCGGGAGACGCCGAGGTGCTCCATCTTGGCGATGAGCCGCGGCAGGGCCGACTCGGACGAGGACGTCGAGAGGATGAGGAGGAACTCGCGGCCGAGGTAGCGGAAGAGCGAGAAGACGTTCATCCCGGTGACGACCTTGAGGATGCTGCCGAGGAAGCCGAAGACGAAGATCGCGCACGTGACGTAGAAGGCGAGCATGAGCAGGCCCAGGCTCTTGAGCGAGCCGATGCCCGTGGCGCCGACGAGGGCGGCCATGGCGCCGAACGCGCCGATCGGGGCCACCCACATGACCATCGCCATGAGGCGGAAGACGAGACGCTCGAGGTGCTTGATGCCGACGAGGATCGGCTCACCGGCCTTGCCCATCTTCTGCAGGGCGAAGCCGACGAGCAGGGCGATGAGCAGGGCCTGGAGCACCGATCCGGACGTCAGCGCGGAGACCAGCGTGTCGGGGATGAGGCCGAGCACGAAGTCGACGGCACCCTCGGACTTCTCGGCGATCTGCGCCTGGCCGGACTTGGCGACGGCGTCGGTGAGGTTGAGGCCGGCGCCCGGCTTGACGATGTTGCCGACGACGAGGCCGATGCCCAGCGCGACGGTCGACATGGTGATGAAGTAGCCGAGGGCGAGGCCGCCGACCTTGCCGACCTGGGCGGCGCGACGCACCGAGCCGATGCCGAGCACGATGGTGCAGAAGATGATCGGCGTGATCATCATCTTGATGAGGTTGACGAAGCCGGTCCCGAGGGGCTTGAGGCTCTTGCCGACCTCGGGGAAGGCCCAGCCGACGAGGATGCCGGCCACCATCGCCACGATGACGGCGATGTAGAGGAAATGGGTGCGGTCGCGCTTCGGAGTCGTGCCCGGGTGGGCGTCGACGGCGCTGTCGGCGGTGGAACTCACGGTGACCTCCGTTGGCTGGGTCCGCGTGACGGCACGGGACCGGTGAATGTGACGAGGCTGCCGCGGCCAGTGACTAGGGTCACCTTTGTGTTCATTGAGTTCTCGCGGCCGGACGTATGCCGTTGAGCTCGATCCCGTCCTCCGTGACCCGCGTGCTCGGCGCGCCGGGGCGATGGAGCGTCGCCGCGCAGACCTTCGCCCTGCAGGTGCTCATCGCGGTCCTCGTGGTCGCCGCCGGGCTCGTCGGCGCGTACGGGCAGGCGCAGCGGGCCGGCGACCAGGAGGCGATCGCCCGCGCCCTGGCCGTGGCCGAGACGATCGCGGCGACGCCGGCGGTCATCAGCGCCGTGCAGGGCCCGGACCCCTCCGCGGCGCTCCAGCCCTACGCCGAGCGGGTGCGGGTGGAGACCCGCACCGACTTCGTCGTCGTCATGAGCCGCGACGCGATCCGCTACACCCACCCCGACCCGACGCAGATCGGCAAGAAGTTCATCGGCCACACCGAGGACGCGCTCGCCGGGGGCGTCGTCGAGGAGGACTACACCGGCACGCTGGGGCCCTCCTCACGCGTCGTCGTGCCGGTCACCGACGCGGGCAAGGTCGTCGCCCTCGTCTCCGTCGGCATCCGCAAGTCCGCCGTCGGCGAGCGGGTGCGCGCCCAGCTGCCCGGCCTGCTCCTCGCCGGACTCGTGGCCGCCCTCCTGTCGGGCCTCGGGACCGCCCTGGTCTCGCGACGCATCCGCCGGCAGACGCACGGTCTCGGCGAGCAGCAGCTGCGCGAGATGTACGAGTACTACGACGCCGTGCTGCATGCCGTCACCGAGGGCCTCGTCATCACCGACCTCGACGGGCGTCTCCGGCTCGCCAACGACGAGGCGACGAGGCTGCTGGCGCTGCCGGCCGATGCCGTCGGGCGACCCGTGGCCGACCTCGGGCTCGGTCCCGCGCTGACGGCGGCGCTCACCGACGACGCGTCGCACGAGGACGAGCTGCACGTGACGTCGGCCCGCGTGCTCGTGCTCAACCGCGGCCCGGCACGCTGGCAGGGTCGCCTGCTCGGGCACGTCGCCACGCTGCGCGACCGCACCGACCTGGAAGCCCTCACGGGTGAGCTCGACTCGGCGCGCGGCCTCACGGAGGCCCTCCGGTCGCAGGCCCACGAGTCGGCCAACAGGCTGCACACGATCGTCAGCCTCATCGAGCTCGGCCACACCGACCGGGCCCTCGACTTTGCCACCGACGAGCTCCAGGTCTCGCAGCTGCTCACCGACCGCGTCGTCGGCTCGGTCGACGAACCGGCCCTGACCGCAGTGCTGCTCGGCAAGGCCGCCGAGGCCCACGAGCGCGGCATCGCCTTCGGGATCGAGCCGGGATCGCACTGGCCGCGCGGGGTCGCGCCCATGCGTGACGTCGTGACCATCGTCGGCAACCTCATCGACAACGCCCTCGACGCCGTGACGGGTGGCCCGGGGACCCCGGGGTCGGCCCGACCCGACCGCCAGGTGCGCTTCGCCTCGCGGGTAGAGGGGGCGTATGCCGTCCTGGAGGTCAGCGACGACGGTCCGGGGCTGCCTCCGGGCGGGGTCGAGGACGCCTTCCGGCGCGGGTGGTCGACCAAGGAGCAGGGCAGTGCCGGACGACGCGGTATCGGCCTCGCCCTCGTCGCTCAGACCGTCGAGCGGCTCGGCGGCACCCTCGAGGTGTCTGGGCCTCCCGGGGCCACGTTCACCGTGCGGCTGCCCGCCGGAGGCGACGATGCCTGAGGCGCAGGGCAACCGGCCGTTGCGCGTCCTCGTCGTCGAGGACGAGCCGATCGCGGCCGAGGCTCACACGGCATACGTCGGCCGCGTCGACGGCTTCGAGGTGGTGGCGACGGTCGGGACCTCCCAGGCCGCCTTGAAGACGTTGCAGGACAAGGAGATCGACGTCGTCCTGCTCGACATGAACCTGCCCGACAGGCACGGTCTCGACGTCGTCCGCGCCATGCGGGCCGCCGGCCACCGCGCCGACGTCATCGCCGTGACGTCGGCGCGCGACCTCGACGTCGTTCGCGCGGCGGTGTCGCTCGGGGTGGTGCAGTACCTGCTCAAGCCCTTCGTCTTCGCCACCCTCCGCGAGCGGCTGCTCGCCTATCGCGCCTACCGCGAGCAGGTGACGACCGGCGCCGAGGTCGGCACGCAGGCCGAGGTCGACGAGGTCTTCGCCGGCGCACGGGTCGCGGCCGAGGCCCGGCTGCCCAAGGGGATGGGTGAGGAGCTGCTCGCGAAGGTCTCCCGGCTGCTGCGCGAGTCGACCGACGGTCGCTCGGCGAGCGAGCTCGGCGAGGCCCTCGGGGTCAGTCGCGTGACGGCGCGGCGCTACGCCGAGTACCTCTGCGAGACGAGGGTGGCCGTGCGCCGGTCGAGGTATGCCGGAGCGGGACGTCCCGAGGTCGAGTACCTCTGGGCGCGTTGACGGCTCAGGCGTTCGCCGGGGTCCGTCGACCGAGGCGCGCGAGCATGCGCTCCTGGCGTTCGGCGTCGTCGGCGACGGGCACGGCAGGCCCGCACACACCGTCGTCGTAGAGGTGCTCGCCGAAGCCGTCGGCCGAGCGCTCGACCATGTCGAGCTCGTCGTCGGTGAGGCGCTCGTCGAGTCCGGCCGCCGCTGCGAGGTCCCACCGGTGCACGACGAGGTCGAAGCCGTGGAACGCGACGATCGACTGTCCGACCGTGGTGCGGCCGAAGACGCCGTCGTACTCGTGGCCCGTGACGGAGGGGTCGGCCAGCAGCTCGCGCATCCGCTCGTCGTGGGCGTGCCAGGCGGCTCGGGGGTCCGTGGCGTGACCGGCCGGGTCGTCGATGTCGAGGGGGTGGGCGGTCGTGGCGTCGAACCCGCGCTGGGCGAGGAACTGGCGCTGGCTCGTGACGACGTGGGCCAGCACGTCGCGGGCGTTCCAGCCCTCGCACGGGCTCGGGCGGTCCCAGCCGTCGTCGGGCACACGGTCCACGACGGCGGAGAAGGGGTCGGCGCGTCGGGTGTAGGCGCCGAGGATGTCGGTGGTGGTCGATGTCATGCCGTCACGCTAGGGACCCGCGCGTCGGTGGGTCTTGATACTTTCCGACACGTGACGACCTCTCCCGGGGCGGGGCGCACGGCGGCCCGCGACGACATCGAGCGCGCCCACCTCGTCGACCCCACGGACCGGACGTGGTCGATCGCCCGCGCCTCGGTCGCGCCCGACCTCCTCGACGTCGCCCGCCGCTTCTGGATCCCGGTCTGGGACGTGCCCGAGGGGCGCGACTCGGTGCAGCGCGTGCTGCAGTACCCCGTCTGCCTCATCGTCGTCTCCGACAGCTATGCGCGCTTCTACGGAGTCGTCTCCGGCCTGTCGCACACGCAGCTGACCGGGCGCGGCTGGGCGGTCGGCGTCATGCTCCAGCCCGCGGCCGGCCACCTGGTGACGCGCGAGCCCGTGCGGGCGATGACCGACCGCTTCGTCGACCTCACGGCCGTGCCCACCCTCGACGGGGCCGGAATCGCTCGGGCCCTGCGGTCGGTCATGGGGGCCGCCCCGACCGACCCGGACGCCCAGGCGATGGCCCGCGAGCTCGTCGAGGACGCGCTGCGGTCCCTGCTCCCCGTCGACGAGGAGGGACTGCTCGTCAATGCGATCGTCGAGGACGTCGAGTCCTCCCCCGAGCTGCTCCGGGTCGACGAGCTCTGCTCCCGATTCGACATCAGCGAGCGCACCCTGCAACGCCTGCTGCACAAGCGGATCGGGCTCGGGCCCAAGTGGCTCATCCGCCGTCGGCGCCTCCAGGAGGCCGCGGACCGGCTGCGCGACTCCGACGCCGAGCTGGCCGGCATCGCCATGGACCTCGGCTACGCGGACCAGGCCCACTTCACGCGCGACTTCCGGTTGGCGACGGGGATGACGCCCGGCGAGTTCGCCTCGCGCTTCCGCTGACCGGCGCCTGCGCCGGGCTCGTGGGGCGCACTCCACAGCAGGGACCCTAGGGACTCCCAGCCAGGTCCGAGGTTGCGTGCAGCCAGGCTCCAGTGCGGGCACAGTCGCTCGTCAACGTCCCCTGCTTCGCTGTGGGCAACGGCCTCCGACAGGCGGCGGCCCGGCAGATCCGGAGTTGGTTGACATGGGCCTGACGGACTCGGCGCTCCCGGTCGTCGTCGCGGTGCTGGCACTGGCCGTCTTCGTGCTCGTCGCCATCGGGTGGCCGCACCCGCGCCGCCGCGGCCTGCGGATCACCGTCCGCGCCCTCCAGGCCCTCCTGCTCAACGCCCTGGTCCTCGTCCTGGCCGGGGTGCTGATGAACGACCAGTACCTCTTCTACGTCTCGTGGGCCGACCTGCTCTCCTCGGGTCCGGAGCAGGCCGGCCACGCCGTCACCGCCGGCGACGCCGGGGCCGGCGGCAAGGTCCACCTCGCCAGCGGTCTCAAGGGTGCCTCCGCCGGCGCCCTGCCGGCGCTGCCCAGCCCGGGGCAGCGCGAGCAGACCTACACCGTGACCGGCGCCGGGTCCGGCCTCACCGGCCAGGTCATCGTGCTGCTGCCCAAGGGCTACGACCCCACCAAGGCCAAGACCTACCCCGTCATCGAGTCGCTCTCCGGCTACCCGGGCACGCCGCGGTCGAACTTCCACGGCTTCGCCCTCGACACGACCTTCCAGGACCTCGTCGACCGGCACACGATCCGCGCACCCATCATCGTGATGCCGCAGATCAACACCCCGAACTCCCTCGACACCGAGTGCGTCAACGCCCCCGGCAAGACCGGGCTGCAGACCGAGACGTGGCTGGCCAAGGACGTGCCCGACTGGGCGGCCAAGCACTTCCGCGTCGCGCTCCAGCGCTCGTCGTGGGCGGCGATGGGCTTCTCCTACGGCGGCTGGTGCGCGACCATGCTCGCGATGCACCACCCCAACACCTTCGGCGCCGCCATGTCCCTCATGGGCTACTTCCGCCCGGAGTTCGGCCCGGCCTACGACCCGCTCACCAAGGGTGTCGGCAGCTACGACCTGGCACACCTCGCGCGCAACACGCCCCCGCCCGTCTCCCTCTGGCTCATGGCGAGCAAGGACGACCCCACCGCCTACCCCCAGATGGTCTCGTTCCTCAAGAGCGTGCGCTCGCCCATGGCCGTGACGTCGGTCGTGCTGCGCACGGGAGGGCACCGCGTCGACACGATCCCGCCCGTGCTCCCAGGGATGCTGAGCTGGCTGCGGTCGGCGCTGCCCGGCTTCATGCCCTGAGGCCGACGGCGGCCCTCACCGGCTCGCGAGCACGCGGGCCGGTGAGGAGTGTCCCTGCGTCTGCCGTCGCAGCGCCGCCGCGCACTCCGCGACGACGGCCACGGCCAGGGCGGACGGCGTGTCGTCGGCCGGCTCGGGCACGATGCGGCTGACGATGCCCTGCGCGGCCAGGTCGGACACCCCGACCTGCTGGAGCTCGGCCATCTCCGCGGCGTGCGAGACGTCGCCGTGGACGATGACGCTCGCCCCTTCCGGCGGCAGCGGCGAGAGCCACGCGTGCTCGGCCGCGATGACCTCGCGAGCGGGCAGGAGCGCGAGCGCCCCACCGCCACAACCCTGCCCGAGCACGACGGAAACCGTCGGCACGGTCATCGTGGTCAGCGTCGCGATGCACCGTGCGATCTCTCCGGCGATCGCCCCCTCCTCGGCGTGCGCCGACAGCTCGGCGCCGGGGGTGTCGATGACGGTGACGAGCGGCATACCGAGCTCCTCGGCGAGGCGCATCGCCCGGCGGGCCTCGCGAAGCGCACCGGGACCCATCGGGGAGGACGGGGACTGGCGAGCCCGGTCCTGCCCGACGAGGACGCACGGCTGCCCGTCCAGACGGGTCAGGGCGACGAGCATCGTGGAGTCGCGCTCCCCCTCGTCGGTGCCGTTGAGGCGCAGCGTGCCGGTGGCGCCGTGGCGCAGCAGCTCGCGCACCCCCGCACGGCCGGGGGCGCGGGTGGCCTCGATCGACTCCCACGTCGAGAGGTGCCCGCTCGGCTCGCCGTCACGGCTCTCGAACCTCGGCACCGTCGGGCCGTCGACGAGGACGCCCAGCGCGCGGTCGACGAGCATCGGCAGGTCCTCGGCCGCGACCACCGCGTCGAGCACGCCCTTGGCCGCGAGGTTCTCGGCCGTCTGCACCCCGGCCGGGAACGGCTCGCCGTTGAGCGCCTCGTAGACCTTGGGCCCGAGGAAGCCGACGAGTGCGCCGGGCTCGGCCACGGTCACGTGCCCGAGCGACCCCCACGACGCATAGACCCCGCCGGTCGTCGGGTGGCGCAGGTGCACGAGGTAGGGCAGGCGGGCGGCCCGGTGGGCCATGAGCGCCCGGGAGATCTCGACCATGTGGATGAAGGCGGGCGTCCCCTCCTGCATGCGGGTGCCGCCCGACGCCGTCGAGGCGAGCACCGGCAGACCCTCCGCGGTCGCCCGCCGGACCGCGGCGGTGATGCGCTCGGCGGCCGCCCGGCCGATGGAGCCGGCGAGGAAGCGGAACTCGTTGACGACGACGGCCACCGGACGGCCACGCACGAGCCCACGGCCCGTGAGCACCGACTCGTCCGTGCCCGCCCTGGCCGCCGCGGCCTCGAGCTGGAGCCGGTAGGCCTCGGGCTGCCCGCTGATGTCGATCGGCTCGTCCCACGACTCGAACGAGCCGGCGTCGAGGACGAGGTCGAGCAGCTCGTGGGCCGTCCACGGTCGGCGCGCCATCACTCCTCCTTGAGCCAGGCGCGGATCGCGGCGCCGTCCTCGTCGAGGGTCGGTGGGGCGTCGTGGTCGCGCCGGGTCACCTCGTCGCCGTCGCCGTCGAAGAAGCGCAGCGGTGGCCCGGGCAGCGTCAGCGGGCCGAGGGTGGGGTGCTCGACCTCGACGAGCAGCCCCTGGCTCGCGGTCTGGTCCCACGCGTACACCTCGTCGAGCGTGCGCACCTTGCCCGCGGGCACGCCGACCTCGGCCAGCCGCGCGAGCAGCGGCTCGGCGTCCCACTCGGCGAAGGCCGCCTCGACGACCTCGATGACGCGACCCCGGTTGGCCACGCGCTCGGCGTTGGTCGCCATGCCGTCGGCCGTGGGGTCGAGACCGAACGCCGCGCACAGCCGCTGCCACAGCCCCTCGCTGCCCACCGCGATCTGCACGGAGCCGTCGCGGCAGTGGAAGAGCCCGTAGGGCACGATCGACGGGTGGTGGTTGCCCGCCGAGCGGCCGACCTCGCCCGCGACGGTCCACCGCGTGCCCTGGAAGGCGTGGACGCCGACGACCGCGGCGAGCAGGGAGGTGCGCACCACCGTCCCGACGCCGGTGCGGTGGCGCTCGTTGAGGGCCGCGACGACGCCGTAGGCGCCGTACATCCCCGAGAGCAGGTCGGCGATCGGCACGCCCACCCGCTGCGGGTCCTCCGGCCCCGAGCCGGTCAGCGACATGAGGCCGGCCTCGCCCTGCGCGATCTGGTCGTAGCCGGGGCGACCGCCCTCGGGCCCGTCGTGGCCGAAGCCGGTGATCGACAGCACGACGAGGCGCGGGTTGCGGGCCATGAGCGACTCGATGCCGAGGCCGAGCCGCTCGAGCACGCCGGTGCGGAAGTTCTCGACGAGCACGTCGGCCCGGTCGACGAGCGCGAGCAGCACGTCGCGGTCCGCCTCGTCCTTGAGGTCGAGGGTGATCGACTCCTTGTTGCGGTTGGCCGACAGGAAGTAGGTGGACTCCCGCTGTCCCTCCTCGCCGACGAAGGGCGGGCCCCAGCCACGGGTGTCGTCCCCGCGGCCGGGCGCCTCCACCTTGATGACGCGGGCGCCCTGGTCGGCGAGCATCATCGTCGCGTGCGGGCCCGCGAGCGCGCGGGACAGGTCGACGACGAGGACGTCGCAGAGGGGTCCGGCCGACCGGGCGGGCGGCGCCGCCTGAGCGAACTGGGCGGGCTGAGGGGTCGAGGTCATTCGGTCACCATCCGGGGAGGATCAGGGCGGCCCACACGAGCAACGGGCCGGCGATGACCACGATGACGCTGTAGGTGAGGATCTGCTTGTAGTACACCGGCTCGCTGATCGTGTCGGGCCGGTTCGCCGGCACGCACGCCTGCTCTCGCTGTCGTCACGATGCCGACTGGCTCAGTGGCCTAGCCAATAGGTCAATGGTCCGACTGTCAATAATATGTCCCCATGTCAGCATCGGGGCTGCCCCGCCTCACGAGGACCCGGCTCTACGAGCAGGTCGCCGAGCAGATCACCGCGTGGATCAGGTCCAACGGCCTCGCGCCGGGCGACCGGCTGCCCCCCGAGCGCGAGCTCGCCCAGCGCCTCGGCGTCAGCCGGGCGACCCTGAGCCAGGCGCTCGTCGCACTCGAGGTCATCGGTGTCGTCAACGTGCGGCACGGCGACGGCACCGTGCTCGCCGAGGCCCCCGGGCCGCGCCGCATCGTCGAGGCGATCCGCGCCCACGCGCACCGGCTGCCCGAGATCATCGACACCCGCGACGCCCTCGAGACGAAGATCGCCGCCCTGGCCGCCGAGCGCCGGACGGCCGACGACCTCGCCCGCATCGACGAGGCCATCGCCGAGATGGCCCGCGACGTCGAGGCCGGCGGACGGGGCTTCGAGGGCGACGAGCGCTTCCACGGGGCCGTCACCGCGGCCGCCCACTCGCTCCTGCTCGCCCGGCTCATGGACGAGATCCGCGACCTCATCCGCGAGACACGCATCGAGTCGCTCTCGCAGCCCGGCCGGCCCACCGACTCGCTCGCCGGCCACCGGGCCATCGCCGACGCGATCCGCTCGGGCGACCCCGAGGCCGCGGCCGACGCCATGCACGCCCACGTCGTCATGGTCAGCGACGTGGCCGTGCTGAGAGACGGGACGTGACGCCGGTCGACACGCTTCCCGAGATGCTGGCCGTGCTCGGCGCGGGTCTCGCGGCGGGTGTCCTCACCTCGACGGTGGGGGTCGCCTCGCTGGTCAGCTTCCCGATCCTGCTCGCCGTCGGGCTGCCGCCGGTCGTGGCCAACGCGTCCAACACCGTCGGGCTCGTGCCGGCGGGGATCAGCGGGTCCTGCGGCTACCGGGCCGAGCTGCGCGAGCACCCGCGGGTCGCGTGGACCGTCGTCATGACCTGCGCGGTCGGCGCCGTCGGTGGGGCTGCGCTGCTGCTGGCCCTGCCCTCGAGCGTCTTCGGGGCCGTCGTGCCGTGGCTCATCCTCTTCACCTGCCTGCTGGTCGGCGTGCAGCCGTGGGTCGCCCGCTGGCTGCGCTCCCGCGTCGGTGAGGAGGTCGGCCCGCGCACCCGCATGGGTCCGGTGACGACGTTCTTCGCGCTCCTCACCGGGGTCTACGGCGGCTACTTCGGCGCCGGGTCGGGCGTCATGATGGTCGCCGTCCTCGGGCTCGGTCTCGACATCGACCTGCGCATCGTCAACGCCCTCAAGACGCTGGCGATCTTCGTCGGCAACGTCGTCGCCGGGCTCGTCTTCGTGACGGTCGCCGACCTCGACTGGCGCGCCATCGCCCTGCTCGCGGCCGGGTCGGTCGTCGGCGGCTACGTCGGCGCGCGCGTCGGGCGGCGGCTGCCGCCGACGCTCTTCCGGGTGCTCGTCGTCGTCGCCGGCGTCGTGGCCGCGGTCCTGCTGCTCCGCTGACCGCCCGGTCGAGGTGATCGCGGCACCCTCGTCGGGGGTGTCTTTTGAAGGGACATCCCTGTCAGTCCTGTGAAGGGACATCCCTGACACTCGCCGGGTCTCGGTCCATGGTGGGCTGCATGGCTGGCAGGGAGATCTCGATGGAAGTTCGCTTGGCTACGGCTG